>JAGVCD010000220.1 GCA_020059425.1 Chamaesiphon sp.
TATCGATCGATCGCCGCTGATTTGGCGCGGGCTCAAACCAATCAAATTAGCCCCAGTATCATTACCGAATTGCAAGCCCTCACCAGTCGGGCATACAGTCAGGTCTATCGGGGTTCTAATCGCCAAGAAGCCGCTGGCATTTTGCGCTTTTACGCCGAGGAACTGCCCCAGGTCATTCGTGAAACTTGGGTATATACGGCGATCGCCTTTGGTATATTTTTAGTCGGCGGCTTAATTGCTTGGTGGTTTTCCTGGCAAGATCCCAACTTTTTAGCCCTGATTGTGCCCCAATCCATGATCGAAAAGGTGCGCGATAAGCATGAGCTATGGATGGGTTCAATTTTGGGTATCGAACCACTGGCTGCCAGTGGCATCATGATTAATAATCTGTCAGTGTGTTTTCGAGCGGTGGCCGGAGGAATTGCCGCCGGCTTATTCACCATTATTATTTTGTTTCTCAACGGTGTTTTGATCGGTGGGGCTGCTGCTCTGGTCAGCCAAAATGATTTGGCTTATCCTTTTTGGGCGTTTGTTTTTCCGCACGGCTCCCTGGAATTACCGGCCATTTTTATCTCTGGTGGTGCCGGATTATTGATTGGCCGAGGATTGGTTTTCCCTGGCCAATATCGTCGCCGCGATGCGTTGCGGATTTATGGTTTGCAAGCAGCCAAACTAGTGATGGGCATTGTGCCAATGTTGTTTATGGCCGGAATCATTGAGGGCTTTTTCTCGCCCCAGGAGGTGATTCCCGGTGTCTTCAAATATCTGCTAGGCACCGGCATCTTTATTGTTTTTATTTTCTATTGTCTGCGTAGTGACCTTGCCTCAATCAAATTGGACATTCCCAAAAAGTTGAAAACAAAGGAAAGTATTCAGTAGAATGTCATTGTCTACTGTGAGTATGATTCTCTAGATTTTCCAATCGAATAACACTAAGCCCACAGGATTTTGCAGTGTCTAGACAGTCCATCATTCAGCCTGAGCAGTCCTATAGCTTTTCAGACTACTTCAAGCTCAACTTTGCTCCCCAAGACATCCTGGCTTATTTCGGTGTATCTCTCCAACGCCGCTCCTTGCAACTGCCCCACTACCTCGGTGAACTCGATCGACTCACCGACCTCAAATTACGCATCGAAGAAAGTCTACCCCGCCTTAGCCTCACCAGCGAAATGGCTCGGCGAGAATTCTTGATTGCCCCCGTCTTGACCGATTTATTGCACTACACCCAAGCCACCCTCAACGTCGAATACCCCGTCGCAGTCAGCAACCAACTCAAAGGCTCCCTCGACTACCTGCTCCAAAATCACCAGACGTTCCTTGTTATTGAAGCCAAAAACGAAGACCTAGAACGCGGTTTTGTCCAACTTGCGATCGAACTTATTGCCCTTGATCAATGGATCGAATCTGATCAAACCATCCTATATGGAGCAATTTCTACTGGTAATATCTGGCAATTTGGTAGGTTCGATCGACAGTCCCGGTCCATCACTCAAGACCTCGACCTCTACCGCGTTCCCGCCGATCTGGATGACTTACTGCGGATTTTAATCAGCATTCTTGAATTTGAACAATCACCTGCTAATAGCTAAAAATTGTTGACCTCAAAAAATCGATCAACCTTGATGATCGGACAAGAAAACCGATCAGTTGTTTCTAGCAGATCGCGATCACCGGTCACTAGATAATCGGCCCTACCCACCATAGCCAACGCTAAAAAAGGTGCATCAAATCGATCGCGACACTCAGGAATTATGGGTAATACATCAGGTATTAATACAGTTTCACAAAAAGGTAAATAATCTGCCAACAAATCCTCTTGCTCCGATTTGGTTAGCTTAAACTTAGGATAAGCCAACACCCGAATTAACTCTGTAATAGTCGCTTTAGAAGCCAAGGGAGTAAGGCGATCGTCCTGCCACGCCAACCGCAACTTTGCCGTACTGCCACCAAACACCAAAGCCGACAACACTAAATTCGTATCAATCACCACTCGAAAGCCTGCGCCCAGTCTCTCCGGATCAGTCATGACTCACGCGCCCAAGCTACCGCATCCGCCACATCTTGTTCACTCAAATTTAACGCTGCCAACTTCGCCCGCACCGCATCAGCTCGTTGAATCTTTACAGGTGTCAGAATAATTTCTCCACCTTCCACCCTCACCTCAAAATACTCTGTTTCCCCCACCTCCTTGGTAATAGACTTCGGTAACGTAAGCTGATTTTTGGCAGTCAATTTGGCAAGCATGGCAAATTTCCTCATCACACAGTAAAATTCAGAAAGTAAGAATTCCTTACTTTAGTATAGCCTTTTAGCAGAAAACGATGATCCAGAGTTAGGAATTCTCATAACCGACCCTGCTGCTTAATATGCAGATAACGTTCCACTAACTGATTACTAATATTGGTAGCTGGGGCATCTAATACCAACACCCCACGCTGACGCAGTTTAGCAAAAGCCAGTTGACGTTGGTGCAGCAGATCGATCGCCACTGCTTGGTTGTAAGCATCCGGTACATCGGCGGCTAAGTGATGAGCCAAGATATCGATTTGGGGATCGCGCAGGGTGACGCAAAAAGGTAAATAACGCGGAGTTAGCCGACCGAGAGCTGTAAGCAATTCTGCCGAAGCAATTTCATCAATAATATCGGTGATGATCACCACCAAAGCGCGACGATTTTGTTGACTCATCACTGTTGTGACCGCGCCCAGATAATCTGGCTCTAGCAATTCTGGTTGAATCCGGCTCAGTCGATCGATCATATTTGCCATATGAGTTTGACCACGTTGTGGTGGAAGCCAGGTATGCAGCGTGCGATCGAACACCCCCACCCCTACTTTGTCGCCGCGCTGGGTGGCCGCTAAAGCCAAAGACAGAGTGGCATTTAAACCCAGGTCAAAACGCTGTAAGCCTTGAATGTTAGCCGTCATTAACCTGCCACGATCGAGCAAAATAATCACGGTCTGTTCTTGCTCTGGCTCCAATACCCTTACCAAGGGCCGATTTCGCCGGGCGGTTGCTTTCCAATCAATAAAACGCGGATCGTCGCCCACGGCATATTCCCGCATTTCGGTGAATTCAGTGCCTGTACCTAGCTTTCGGGTTTGCCGCATAGTGCCACTGGCTTGCAGCGCCAACCGAATCGACAGCGCCCGCAGCCCCACCAGGTCTGGATAAACTGCCACCGGCTGAGCGGCATCAACCCGCCACTGCTGCCAAGCCAACCGCCAAGGACTTAGTTGTCGCACTTGAATACCTTGCCAGTCATACTCTCCGCGCTGCTGGGGATGCACAGTATAGGTATGTTCTTGGCGACTATTGGCCGGAATTTGAGCCGTGATCAGCGGGGGGGTACCTGGTAAATTAGCTGGCGAAAAATCCCGAATTTGATAGCTGGATGGGGGCAGATTTTTTTGGCCAGCTGCCGACTGCACAATTAGTTTAACCGGATTATCGCGTCCGATCGATAGTTTACCTAAATGCTCACGACTGACCTGTACCCGGCGGTTGGTAACTCGGCTGGCATCGACAATGGCCAGTAGTAAGCAAATAACGTACCAAATAATTGTCAAACCAATAGCCGCCGCCAACCCGGCCTGTCCCGGAATAATCACTGCCACCAAGGTAGCTACCAGCCCTCCACCAATCAACAGCGCGATTAAAGTGCTGCTAGGAATCCAATTCCATAACTGCGCTATTTTCATCGGGGCACCGCCACCTGATTCACTAAACCAGTGATTACTTGATCGATCTGCAGACCATCTAGCTGGGCTTCGGGGCGGAGCATTAACCGATGACGCAGCAACGGTGTGGCCACTAGTTTCAAGTCATCGGGGGTGACAAAGTCTCGGCGATCGAGCCAAGCTGCTGCTTTACTCGCTGCTAACCAGGCCACCGCCGCCCGGGGCGAAGCCCCCAGGCTCAGGTCGGAATGTTGACGGGTTTGCTGCACTAAGGCCAGCAAATAATCCACGATCGGCGCACTAACTTTGGTAGCTTGCACTGCTTGTCGGGCAGCTAGGCAGTCAGCCACCGTAGCTATCGGGTTTAAAGGGCGATTTTGGGTTGATCCATGGTGGACGGTGATGAGCATTTCCCGCTCGGCAGCGGCAGGTGGATAGTCAATAATGAGCTTAAACAGGAATCGATCGAGCTGGGCTTCCGGCAAAGGGTAGGTGCCCTCAAATTCTAGGGAGTTCTGGGTGGCAATTACCCAAAATAAATCAGACAGCCGAATGCTGTCACCGTCCAGGGTCACTTGCCCTTCGGCCATCGCTTCTAGCAATGCGGCTTGGGTTTTGGGTGGAGTGCGATTAATTTCGTCAGCCAACAACAATTGAGTAAAAATTGGTCCTTTGCGCAAAATAAATTCTTGGGTTTTCAAATCAAAAATATTGGTACCCAAAATATCCATCGGCAGAATATCGGGAGTAAGCTGCACTCGCCGAAAATCGGCTTGAATTAGCTGCGCCAAGACCTTAGCCATCAGGGTTTTGCCGGTACCGGGCACCCCTTCCAAAATGACATGGCCGCCAGTTAAGAGCGCGATCAGCAGTTGATGAGTGGTTTCTGGTTGCCCGAACACTACCCCATTTAAGCCTGCGCCAACTGCCTGAAAGATTTCGTGAGTCTGAGTCATAGTAAGAAAGTTGGAATTTACGGAGAGGGGCGTGACGAATTGTCGCGCAGGTTTTGCCACTGGAGCAGCCACTGCCGCAATTCTTTTTCGTTGAGACGGCGGTGGTCTGTGGCTAATTGTAATACCTGCTGGAGATCAGTAGCTGGTAGCTTAGTTTGCATTACCCAAGCTGTTAGCAAAGTTTGGCGATCGACTAATTGCAGGCTACCCAATCCTAGTTGTTGCTGGAGAGCCAGCTGTTCGGCCTTGCCAATATTTTGCACTACAAAATCACTGCTGCGAGCTTGGCGCAACACTCCACCCAAAGCCTGAATATAAGCCAGGCTGTTGTCTACAGCAGGTGGCTGGGGAACGACCACTGCTCCAAAACGACGATTTTGCTGCCAAATTATCAGGACTAAGACTAGACAAAGATTCAGCAGCACCACTAGCCAAGGTGTTCTCAGTAGATAAGTCAAGCCATCTGTAGCGGTGCGATCGGCAGTATTAGTACTCTGAACATCATGGTACCCATGCAGATATTCATCTACTACAATTCGCTGCTGCTTGGGGACTAAACTGGCTAACAGCTCATAGTTTGGCCGCCAATCTTGATAGGCATTAGCAGCCAGGTGCGGCGTAGTAGAAACAATTAACCGACCAGCACCCAGCTGAGCTGATACCAGTACATTACCCTGAGA
>JAGVCD010000187.1 GCA_020059425.1 Chamaesiphon sp.
CTTCTAAAATCATGATGGTGTGGAAATATTAATGGAACTATTGATCGATCGCATCCCCTCTCCCATCGGCACAATGCTGCTTATTTCTGATGGCCACAGTCTCTGTTCATTAGATTTTGCCGACTATGAAGCGCGACTGATGGCACTATTGCACAAAAGATATGCATCAGTAAAGTTGATAGAGTCGATCGATCCCCAAGAATTCAGTAGCAAAATACGTGCTTATCTGGCTGGAAATTATGCCTGCTTAGATGATCTGCCAGTCAATGCTGGTGGTACTGATTTTCAACAACAGGTGTGGCAAGCCCTGCGCACAATTCCGGTAGGTACCACAATTTCCTATGGAGAACTAGCCACCAAAATCGGCAAACCGACAGCTGCTAGAGCAGTGGGCATGGCCAATTCATTGAATCCGATCGCCATCGTGGTGCCCTGTCATCGGGTGATTGGCACTAAAGCAAAACTTACTGGTTATGCTGGCGGGCTAGAGCGTAAACAATGGTTGCTACAACATGAAGGCGTATCCTATCAAAAATTAAAGTAATTCAGTGCGATCCCAGCGAAACTTTCGTTCGGATTCTCGGATTGGCAGATCGTTGATGCTGGCGAACCGGCGCATCATCAAACCATTAGCTGCAAATTCCCAGTTTTCGTTGCCATAGGCTCGATGCCAAGCACCAGTGCGGCTTGCACTTTGGCCTTGGCGGTTTCTAGGGTGAATGGTGGTAGGGGTGGTTTGGTTTCCATGATTTTGGTGCTAACTCAGAATCATCGTAGTTTATCCCACATTCTGCTAGTCCAAGTGATCGAAAAATAATTAAAATGAACGGTGGAATTGGCGGAAAAGTTTCAGTGTAAGTTTCTCAGTGGTTGTTGGGGGCGGGGTGATTGTGGGGTGCTGGGATTTTTGGCTGGTTGAAATCAACGACTAACTTTGTGAGTCATAATTAGGAGGGGGTTCGCCGAGGGATTTATAGGTATGAAATCGATCGAAGCTAAGGTAAGAGTCAATGCCGATCGCACAGTAATTGTGCAATTCCCAGCTGATATGCAATTACCTGTAGATGTCCAAATGGGTGAGTATGATGCTGTATTGGTTTTGAATAATAGCTCAGATGCAACAGTAGCTAGAGATTCTAGCCATGTGGAAGGTGAGCAGCCGGAAAACTTGATGACCGATGCATGGGAAAAATGGGTGGAAGAGGTAGAGCAACTGCCATTTACCAAGTAAAATTAGATCACTCTGAAACCATCTACCTCTTCACCCCAGGCATTTGCTCGATTACATTTATGCACCCGATCGACACAACGATTACATAACCCTGCCAACAAAATCCGATCTTCTGGATCAAGAATTTGCTCTAACTCCCAACGTAGTTTTTCTCGATCGCGCTGACTCAAACGACAGCGAAAAATCGAATACTGGATAGTGTCACCATAACCTTGCAACAATTTATAAGCCTTTCGCCAACGCTTTGGATCTCGAATATCGTAGCAAATCATATACCAGTTTTTGGATTCAGCCACTAGCGCACCACCAGCTTTGCAAACAAGCCACCTTCACCCAGCCATTCCTTTTCTAGCAATCGCACTTCCAATTCTAATAATCGGCGGTAAGTTAGCGCATACTCCGTTACCGGGTGCTTCCAAGATTCTTCCTTACGGCGTTCATAAGCTTGCACAAACTTTTTGCGTCCACTATCACTCAACCACACCTGCTGCCCCCGCTGTGTAAAATCTTCGGCTACATTCCATTGACCACGATTAATCGAGGAAACTACCACCATATCGACCAAAGGCACTCGAAAAATTTCCATCAGATCTAGTGCTAAGGGTGGTGCTTGGGTGCGGGGTTGATGATAAAAACCCAGCGATGGCTCCAAACCCACTGCCAAGATCGCATTCATAATGTCTTTGAGCAGTAACGAATAACCAAAACTTAATAGCGCATTCGCCGGGTCAAGAGGTGGACGGCGGTTGCGACCATCAAAGCGCATGGCTGGTGGTATCGTATCTAGCATTAGTCGATCGAATACCCCAAAATATAGGGCTGCAATATTACCCTCAATGCCTAGCAAAGACTCTAATGATTGGGCTGTGGCGATTTGTTTTAGCATGACTTTGATTTGATCGATCGCCTTTTGTAGTTCAGTAGATGAACCATTACGCTTACCCCGCATCAATAATTTTCGTTGGCTTTGCCCCCTACAGGTGACCAACTGTTTAGCGAGTTCTAAGCATTGTGATGGTTGGCTAAGTGCTGCATATTGGGCTAGTCGCCTTTGAATGCTGCCTTGCCGACTATCGAAGCTGCCCAAATATCGACCACCACCAGAAACTAGGTGTACGCCAATACCTTGTTCGGCACAAAAATACAAGGCTTGAGTAGAAATTTGGGAAAAGCTGTGCAGTACTACTTGACCAATTTGGCGAGCGGGGACTTTTTCAATTAAGATTTTTTTGCGAGAAATTTTGAGTTGTTCTCCGGTTCTGCCAATAGTGGTACCCGGTTCTAGCACATGTAAGATTTGGCGATCGTCATCTTCTGGAAAAAGACGGATCGGTTGCCATTCGCGATCGTGAGCTAGCCTAGCTTCTTCGGGGAGACAAACCGGGGCGAGGGAGCATGGTGGACAAAGGCGTTCGTTGTCGGTGACTGGTGGACGACAGGGGGAGTTACGCAGAATCCTAGCTCTGTCGATCGCTTCTCGGACAGTTTGGCGACCAGCTTCATCCAGGGGGATGGGAACCATTACATTATCGGCATGGTAGCGAATGCGGCCTTCGGGGATGGGAATACCTAGCTCTAGTTCTAAAAGGTAGGCGTAGGCAAGAATTTGCAGTCGATCGCTTTCCCAGGCTTGGGGTTGCTTGTTTTCATCCCGATGGCAGCGACCGCGTTTGTGTTCGTAGGGGATGGTGTGACCGTCACGGGTGCGGAGGGCATCGACGCGGCCACGGATACCGAGGGTAGTACTTTCTAGAAATAGTTCTTGCCAGTCTTCGTCTTCTTTTTTTTCTAGTTCGACGTGGAGACGACGACCAGCGAAGACGGCGGGGTCTTGGGTATATAGTTCTTCGACTTCTTCGAGGTAGAAGAGGCGGGGGCAGTAGGCGAGGGCGTGGAGGGCGGAAACGCGGATGGTGGGGGTGTCTGAGGCGATCATGTTATTTGCCTGTAGGTGTTTGAATCTACTATGGCAGAGGTACTATGCAATTTCCTTGCACTCTATTTTAGAAATCGGCAAAATATCGCAAAAAGTTTTGAATTATGCTGGAATATAAAATATTTAACGCCTTACGGCATCAGTGGTTAAACAGGTTGAAAAGTCATGTGTTTTGCCCTGTTCGGTCTAGTGCTCAACGCCTTACGGCATCAGTGGTTAAACAGTTTGTATCACTACACGCCAACGCTTACCAAGCTAGTGCTCAACGCCTTACGGCATCAGTGGTTAAACAGACGAGTACGATCCACAAAGTCCAAACAACCTAAAGTGCTCAACGCCTTGCGGCATCAGTGGTTAAACAGCACCGTTTGGGGGTGCTCTAGTGATGTGAGTAATGTGTGCTCAACGCCTTGCGGCATCAGTGGTTAAACAGAACGACTAGCTTTAAAGCCTGGCCGTCATAGCTTTTGTGCTCAACGCCTTGCGGCATCAGTGGTTAAACAGGCCCCACGAGAATCGCTTGTAGCACACCTGAAAAGTGCTCAACGCCTTGCGGCATCAGTGGTTAAACAGCCGATCGGCGGCGGTGTGTTCGATGCTGCGTTAATGCCGTGCTCAACGCCTTGCGGCATCAGTGGTTAAACAGGGTCCAATTTTCCCCCTGGGTAACTTTTCACCGCAGTGCTCAACGCCTTGCGGCATCAGTGGTTAAACAGAAAAAGTTGGCCGACTTCAGATATTAGTAATTTAGTGCTCAACGCCTTGCGGCATCAGTGGTTAAACAGCCACATTTCCTAATCGGAGATGGTCCAGAACATTTAGTGCTCAACGCCTTGCGGCATCAGTGGTTAAACAGAAAATTAAGATCGGCTAAATTTTGCCGGGTTAGAGTGCTCAACGCCTTGCGGCATCAGTGGTTAAACAGAACAGAACATCACGGTCTGGGTCGAAATCATCTTGTGCTCAACGCCTTGCGGCATCAGTGGTTAAACAGAGGTTTCCCAAAGTTTTTACAAGCCGAACTAAACACCGTGCTCAACGCCTTGCGGCATCAGTGGTTAAACAGCCACCGACTCCACCCACATCGCCGCCGTTGGCATAACGTGCTCAACGCCTTGCGGCATCAGTGGTTAAACAGGTTGAGACTCGGTATTTTCAATCACCCTAAACAATGTGCTCAACGCCTTGCGGCATCAGTGGTTAAACAGGGGAAGACTCATAACCCCATGCTAGCTGGAAGACGTGCTCAACGCCTTGCGGCATCAGTGGTTAAACAGTGCCGGGGGTGTTGTGGATTAACTCAATATGTGTGTGCTCAACGCCTTGCGGCATCAGTGGTTAAACAGGGTTTTGTGGAGTTGTGTAGTTAATTCTAGAAACGTGCTCAACGCCTTGCGGCATCAGTGGTTAAACAGCAATCTTCTGCTGGTATTTGGCAATCAGGCAATTGTGTGCTCAACGCCTTGCGGCATCAGTGGTTAAACAGGAACCCGCTAAAATTTGATTTTTTTTGAGAGAAGAGTGCTCAACGCCTTGCGGCATCAGTGGTTAAACAGAGTATCAAAAGCATGACTGTTTTTAATCCAGGAAGTGCTCAACGCCTTGCGGCATCAGTGGTTAAACAGATTTTTTTGCAGTATTCGTCAATGGTTAGCCACTGTGCTCAACGCCTTGCGGCATCAGTGGTTAAACAGATAGGATTGTAGCTGATAGCTGCGTTGATCGAGCTAGTGCTCAACGCCTTGCGGCATCAGTGGTTAAACAGACAAAGCCGGAGTATTGTTAGTCGATACCGTATTGTGCTCAACGCCTTGCGGCATCAGTGGTTAAACAGATACCTTTGCAGCTGTGACTGCTGAATATATGCCTAGTGCTCAACGCCTTGCGGCATCAGTGGTTAAACAGAGCTATTTTGCAGAAAGGTATTAGGAAACTAGCTTGTGCTCAACGCCTTGCGGCATCAGTGGTTAAACAGAACCTTAGAACGGGATTTCGTCCTCAAACGCCTGAAGTGCTCAACGCCTTGCGGCATCAGTGGTTAAACAGGTGGTACAGTTTAAAATGATACCCTGTTAAGGCGGCAAGTGCTCAACGCCTTGCGGCATCAGTGGTTAAACAGATTGCTAGCTATGAATACAGGGTTTGGCAAAACTGTGCTCAACGCCTTGCGGCATCAGTGGTTAAACAGCGTCAGGGTCTAGCTCAAAATCCAGCCCGTAGCGGTGCTCAACGCCTTGCGGCATCAGTGGTTAAACAGATTGGTAAATTTAGCGTAATTGCTGCTGTATTGTGTGCTCAACGCCTTGCGGCATCAGTGGTTAAACAGTCATTTATTTTGACCCATTTATTGACTGCCAGGAGTGCTCAACGCCTTGCGGCATCAGTGGTTAAACAGACCGGGAGCTAGAACTCTTGCCCAGAAAAGGCTCGTAGACACTTTTGCAAGCACCTCCCAAAGAATTCCATTTTTCACCCTCAAACTGTATTTCAGCCATTTTACCATCTCCTTAAACCATTATCCCAAAAGGTTTAGCAGCTTTGCAAGCACCTCCGGGACTTTTCAAGCTCTCATATTCCATATACTGCAGCTATTTCAGCGTATTTACTAGATCGATCGAACCACACAAACAGAGGTGCCTGTAAAAATTCTCACCCCGATTTTTTTGATCGCCGAGCCTTCTCTGGCACATCAGAAACAACAGCCTTCGGAGGCTGAATCTCCACCCAACAGTTATCGGAGAACCCAGTAACAGCATTACTCACCGTAAAACGATTGAAAACTCCCCGGCTACTAACTCGATCGATCCAAACCGGCAAACCAATTAAACCTCGATCGTCTTTCATTAGCCAACGAATATCACCATCCTCTGGCCGATAAATCCTGACACCATTCAACATCGCCCAAGATTCACCCAAGCTCAAACCGCCAAAGCGATTAATTTGCTCAGGTGTAGCTAAAGCGATCGCCACTCGTTCGCGTAGCTTTTCTGTAGGAGAATCGATCGACTTAACCGTCCCCGATTCTTGTTCAGAATCTAGCTTCACCACAAATCGCAAATCAGTCAACAGCTCATGATGATTTGGTTTAGAAAACTGACTTGAAGGATAAGTCCCCAACTGTTGCTTACTAAATTTATGGTGACGTTGCTTACGCACAATCCGTGAAATTGGTGGATCAGAGCCGATAATGCCGATCGCCATCCTCACACCAACATGTGCCAGCATATCAACCTCTCCCACCAGTGAAAGCAACATCCCATAAACCGTTGATGGCGGCGGATAAGAATAAGTTTCCTTAAAGTCACGGGCAAAACTACGCGGAAAACTGGTACAAGGACAATCAAGGTATAACATTGTCATAACTACTTCTTAGCCTCAATAGTTGATAGCTGTCCTTTCGCCACCACTAAGGCTTCTTTGACTCCCCGATGAACTGCAACATTTAACCCTCGCAGTTGTTCACCATAGGGAGTATCAACAATTTCACCCCCAACAATCAACTCACTAGCTGCAATATCACCAACCTCAATTAATCGCACCAGTCGTGGGCAACCAATACCTTCTCCTATGCGCTTAAAAGAATCCATAATCCAAGGACTAGGATCGGCAGTGACCCGAATGATAATTGACTCTGGACGAAAATCATACAAAAATCTGGCGTGGTTGCCGCCGACGTGACGCAGAGCACAAACAGCATCTAGCATCATGGTTGCCCGATCGATCGACTTCAAACTTTCCGGCGTGAGAGCCACAGTATATTGATAGCTAGTACAGTGCATTTCTGATCCATGAAGAGAGGTTTTGCCTTTAGTACCGCCTTTTGCTCCAAAAGCAACATCTCCCCAAAAAGGATCAAGGCTCATTGCCCGACTAACTTCTAAAGCGCCTCGTCTTTTTGTAGTTGCATCCTTGTTACTACTGTCTTTTTTTGCATCCATGAAACCAAATAAGTCATCATCAGCGAATTCTACAGCATTAAACTGGCCATCTTTTTTAAAATTGTACTGATCTTTATCTGGGTCAAAAGTTCGATTTACCTTTGTGGGGTCAAGATTTTGCAAATACTCACGCAAGCCCCAACGAATAGCTTCAGCACTAACGGTAGTATATTGATCATTACCTCGCGTAATCTTTTGTAGAGTAGATAGCGTACTACCATCTCCCTCGCCCCGATTATTGGCGGCAACAGCAGTAGATGTAACAATTGTAGCGAAAATGTGCATAGACATAATTAAATTTCCTAGTTGATAATTAGAGTGAATGATTGATAGTTAAGCCATTAAATCCAGGTCGGCATCTTCGGCATCTGGGGTTGATTCGATCGAGATATCTGCACCATCGAGAGCATCTCCTTTCTTGCTGGTATAAGTAGCCACTGCCAACAACGCCAGATCTCTGGCCGATCGCCAGTTTGCCTCCCGATGAATCCAAGAATATATTTGTGGCCCAGCAGCCCGCATTGCTTTACTCCGAAACTGACTTAAAAAATCTACTAATGCCGTAGCAAATTCTTGTTGAGTACTCGGGCGCTGCAATCGATAAACTACTTTATCGGTTACTTGGCCATAATCTATTTTTCTGCCTTGCTTAGTAGCCTGAACATGTTGCCCCCGCAGATAGGCACTAAAAGCACCTTGCACTGCATCAAACAACACTTTCTCATTTTCATTCAAATATTCAGTCATTGTTACTAATCCTTTTCTTTCAAGAAAATCATTTTGTTTACGAAATTCAAAAAATTCGCTATACCAAGGCTTGTTGCCGACCAAGTTATCGCAAATCCAAGGTAGAGTCTTAGAAATTGCTAACCAAGGCTCTCCTTTGTCAGTTGTTTTGACCTGCATCGGAAATGACAAGTAGGCAGATTGATAAATCTTCAATACTCGATCAATCGCCTTAACCCGATGTACTGCCTGTTTGAGATATTTCTGCTGACCATCCCAAGTCTGTCCACCCAGTTGATAGACCTCACAGTAATCCACACTAGCTAAATCAGCATCACTGACTGTCTTTTCTTGCAATAAAAAGCGCAGTCCTGATTCCCCAGCACCACTGCTACGAAAGTCACGATAAGTACGGGCAGCAAAGTTTTGTTTATGCTTTACCCATTTTCGCAAATTGTTAACTTCTGGAATTACAACAGCCGAACGTAAATTGGGTAATTGATAATATCCACAGGTCAAAGGCAAAAACAGCAAAGACAAAAACCCAGCAGGAGATTCTTGATAAGCACCATTAGTAAAGCATTCAACTAACCCCGGCAGGTGATGACCTTTCAGAGAAATATTTGGTTTGAAGCCACCTTTAGTATTAAAAGCCTCCTTCATATCATTGGTATAGTAGCAACTCAGTAATGCTCGAAAATCAACCTTGATTTCTGGTTGTCCTTCCTCAATTTGAAAAGTCAACGGAGCAGTAGTTTCAGCGAACTTACGCTGCTGGCTATGCTGCAAAAAGCTGGCTGTAATACCTCTCGTAAAAGTGTAGCTACTTTGTGGATCTAGCTTCAGAGCAGGCGCATCTAAATAGCCATTTTTAATCCGGTAAGTATTATCCAATAGCCATTTGACAGCATCTCGATCGAATCCTTCCCAAGTAAGCTCAATGCTATCCTCGGTTACATTCCAACTTAAGGGAGCATCTTTGGAATCCAGCACCGAAAGAGCCAGCGCTAAACCAGCAATTCCTGCCCGATGGGGCAAAAGAGTATTAGGGTCAAATAATGACAACGTGTATTCAGACATATTTTACTTCAGCTCCTGTGCGCCCACATTGGAGCTATAAGTCCACTCATTGCTAGGAGCAATAAGATATCCTTTTTTATGTCGTTTCCAATGTTTAGTTTTTTTAGCATTTAGGGGTACTGCATATTTGGGTAATTCACTGGCTTTGATAGTAGCGATTTTTGGCAAATCTTCTTCTAGTAGCGCCGTGACAGTAAATCCACCATCTCGTAGCGGCGCAGAATAGGTTCGCCATTTACCATCCAGCAAAACTGTGTGGGTCTGAGGGTCGCCAGTATCGCCAGAATTCTCTAGCCAAGTAGCTAACTGTGCCTGATTAACATCTCCACCAAATTCTTCAATCATTTTCTGCCCATTATCAAGCTGAGATTGATCATAGGGATAACGATTTTTGGGTGTGTAAAAAATTGCTTGAAGTGGATGACCACAATACACTCTATTTAATCGTCCTAACCGCTGAATTAAACCAGCCGGGTCTGCTATTTGAGATACTAACAAAGTAGCTGACAAATCTAAAGACATTTCCGCCACTTGAGTCGCAATCGCCAAAATTGATCGATCAGCTCTAAATCCATCCACAACTTCTCGGTGATGAGTTACCCGATCGATATAACGATAACGACTGTGATATAGCACCGCATTGAGCTTGCGCTGCTTAGCCTCCTTGTAAACTTCGATCGCCACATTCACCTGATTACAAACCCAAAGCACTTTGCCATTCCCCTTCAGTTCTTGTTCGACCTGTTCCCAATCAGGCGAATCCGCAAGCTGAAAACAATAGCGGGGTTGTTCCTCTAAGTCTTTTGGACCCAAAATTATTTCCACCGATTCACCCACGGCCATCTCAATTGCCTGAATCTGCCAAGGTAAAAAGGATGCCGACATCAACAATACTGGGGCTTTCACCGTTTCTAAGAATTTCAACAATGCCCCAAACAAAGCATCGTCATAACAATGCACCTCATCAAAAACAAAAGCAGCTTGAGCGATTGCTGGAAAACAGTACAAAGGACGACGATTGCACTGCATCAAACCCAAGACAGTATCTACAGTACAGACACTAACCTTTGGTCCCCAAGCTTTAAAAGAACTAAGTTTCTGAGCAGCCTCGTTTTCAAAAGCATGGAAAGGTTTGCCATCTTCATCAATTGATAGCTCTCCACCACTATCTTCTTCCTCACCAGTTTTGGCTATTTCCAAATCCACCTCAGCCCGAGAATGTAGCAAAACTGCTTCCACCTCATTCTGCACGTAGTCTAAAAAGCCCTCAGTACTAGTTCCGGTAGTCGGATAACAAAAAAATAGTTTGCGTCCGATCGCATGAGTTTTTGCCCAGTTATAAGCACCTAGAGTTTTCCCTGTGCCACAACCCGCTCTAGCCATTGTCACCCTAGCTTGAGATGCACCCAATGCAACCTGAAATGGTCGCAAATCATTATTTTTGCGCCGAGCATCAATGACTTTTTGTAAATCGGCTTCTGTCAGTGTTGACTGTAATTCATCTCTCATCCACTTATGAATGTTGAAACTGGTTTGTGCTGACGCAGAACCGATCGCATCACCAGCAATCAATAAAGATTTCACTACAGCCACTAATGAAATATCTGGCGCCCAATTTCCAAATATTTTCTCTACCTCCGATCTACGCTGAGTAAAATCTGTTACCTTCCAATGACTAGGCAACTTAGAGAGCTTAGCTGGTAACATACGGGGCAAACCAAGCTCTTTTACCCCATACTTAAACATCGATTTAAAGTATTTCGGAGCAGTGTATAGATATAGTTGATTATCACCACAAGGGCGCAACTCAAATAAATCTGAGGTAATCTTACCGCCTTTGCCTCCAAACTTCAGATGATGTCCACCAGCCGCAGCAACTGCGGTTAAAAAACTACCATCGCCTTTATCTAACCACTCTCGATATTCGATCGCTAGTAGAACCGACAAAGTCTCGTGCCGAATCATTTGTGGCTCATTTAGAGCATGGCGCTGTTTTCTCACCATCATTTGAAAGTGATTGTTGGCCTTGCCCCAATCGTGAAGATATGCAGCTAACCGCACGATCGCTCTTAATTGCTCCAACGTACAATTCAGAGCAAACTGCGAAATTAATCGTTCACCTAAAATATCAACTAATGTTGTGACTGCATTTACCACATCTGCGGTATGTCCAATCAGAGAATATGAACCTTTCCAACCATTTTCAAAGGACTTGGCTAACAGTAAATTAGGCTTACCTAAATCGGGATGTGTATTAGATGACATCAGATTCCTCCGGCGTTGGATAAAACCAACCACAGCCAAAGTGCTGTCTGCCGCCCAGCCCATACCATTGCAGCTTGAGCGAATCATCAGGACTTAAACCTTCGATCGCCACTCCATAGCCCAAGATTTTTTTATCTTTAACTTGCAGAGTCCGCCGTGCCAAATTACCATCAGCATCACTAGGAATAAAAGCTTTGCCCTTAATTTCTAATTTATCTAGACCTTTTTGGCAAGACTCTAAAAAATAACGTGGTACATCGGCATGATCGATCGCACTCAATTTAAAAGTCACCAACCGAGCCATCAATTTATCGCTAGTCTCTGGCAATGTAATTCTGGGCTGCACTAACCGAATTAAATGCCCCTGAATATCTAAAACCTGATTCTGAAGCAGCCGATACCAAGTCTGCACTTCCTCCGAAGGACAGCGCAATCGCAGCTTAGAACCACGATTCAGATAAATCATACCAGCTCGATCGGGTATCCCCGGCACAGTACACAGCCGTACTTCTGGCGGCAAATCTTTTAGAACGGAATCATCCGTTGAATCTTGTAGAAACTTTTTCACAGCCGAATACATTGGATAGCCATGATCTGCGGGTAAAGTCTTACCTCGCAACGAAAACTGAAT
The DNA here is from genome assembly GCA_020059425.1 of Chamaesiphon sp. The sequence goes on from JAGVCD010000187.1 coordinate 11,808, forward strand.
TTCCAAAAAGTTCATGATTTTTTGTCCTCAATTTATATTGTCTACGAAATATATAGTCAATTAATATGGCTTGACTACTATAGGATATTTTTGTCAATATTGAGATTGCAGATATGCAATCTCTTGTTTCATCATTGCCACCAACTCCGGCGGCTCCCGCACCACCGCCCCCTTCCCATAAAACATCACCCACCGCTTCACCTCCGCCAACCCCGGAGCCTCAAACCGCAACACCAAATCCCCATCTGCCAACTCTTCGATCACCTGCGTCGGATGCCACCGCCGTTCCCGAATATACGGCGCAGTCTGCACATCAAACCAAATTGCGATCGATCGCACCTCCTGCCCAGTCTGATACTGAAAAGCCCGCCCAAAATGCTCCCGCCGATCGAAATCAGCTCTTACCTCAAACTTTTCCTTCAACACCACCAGCGATCGCACCCGATCCACCCGAAAATCGCGCACCGCCTGTCGCAAACAACAAAACCCCGTCACATAAGGATTATTCCGATTAAAATGCAAAATATACGGCTCAAACTCCCGGACTGATTCCTCCAGCCGCTGCGGACTGTAATACACCATCGATACCCGTCTGCGTTGTTGACAAGCTGTTTCCAGATTCCGCCAAATGGTGGGGTCAAGATTGATCGCCGCACTGGCTCGAAATATCACATTCTGCTCCGCCAACTGCTGTAAATCTACCCAAGCCACCTCCGGCAAACGATCCGCCAAGCGCGAAATCGCACTCTTCAAATCTTCTTCATACACTGAACCTGCATAACTCTGGAGCATTTGGGTGCCTAGGGTCAGCGCAAATAATTCCCCTTCTGTCAGTGGTAACTTCAACCGCCAACTCGGGTCACTGTAGAAATAACCCCGCTCTCGATTATTTTCGATCGGTGCTTGCTTATCTTTTAAATTATCTAGATAGTTGTGGATGGTGCGTTTTTGGACACCTAGTTGTTCAGCTAAATCTTCCGCCGTATAGCGACGATTACCACGTAACAGTCGATCAAGCTGTACCAATTTTTCTAACTTAGGAAGCATAAACTGGGGGTTGATATATTCGATCGATATACTAACTGCTCCAGAGTGCAAAAACGTTGCACTCTCGTTTATGAAAATCTAGAAATTGATGACGATCGATTAAACCCGACTAACAGCGCTAATAATTTTGCTAAAACGGATTATAAATTTTTGCAACTGGAGATTAATTCCTGAAGTTAAAGACTCCACCGGCTTAGAGGAACTACAGAGTTTTATGGCTGCTTTTAAGAAGGTTATAGCTCTATCTAATGCTGGTAGTTTAGGCCGGGCAGCTGTTGTGAGCCGCCAACAACCCTGTCATTTAATAGTTTATCATTAGTGCATTCCAATAATATGTTCATTTATATGGTCTGGAATAGTGATGATGTTAGAGCAAATTCAATTATTGGCTCGTTATAATCAAGTGATGAACCAGCGGGTTTATGATACGGTGGCGCAGTTGCCAGCGGTAGAATTAGAGATCGATCGCGGGGCTTTCTTTCGATCGATCTCAGGCACTTTGAATCATATTTATGTAGCCGATATCATTTGGTTGCAAAGGTTTTCAACTCATTCAGCCAA
>JAGVCD010000252.1 GCA_020059425.1 Chamaesiphon sp.
AGGACGATCGGATTAGCATAGGTACGTTGATCGCCCATAACCCCCACACTTTTCACCTCCGCGAGTAATACAGCAAAAGCTTGCCAGACTTCGTTGTACAGTCCGTGGCGGTTAACTTCTTGCCGGACAATTAAGTCAGCATCCCGCAGGGTATTTAAACGTGCTGCTGTCACTTCTCCCATAATCCGAATCGCTAAACCGGGACCTGGAAAAGGCTGACGATTGACAATTTCTTCAGGTAAATTGAGCGCCTTGCCCACTTTGCGCACTTCGTCTTTAAAGAGCTTCCGCAAAGGCTCCACCAACTTAAATTGTAAATCTTTGGGCAAACCGCCTACATTATGATGGCTCTTGATTTTTACTGCCACCCGCTCGCCAGTCTGTGGATCAACGTTAGTATCAGCCGATTCAATCACATCCGGATAGAGGGTGCCCTGGGCTAAGTAGTCAAAAGGGCCAAACTTTTTAGATTCTTCTTCAAAAACCCGGATAAATTCAGTACCAATAATTTTGCGTTTTTCTTCGGGGTCAGTCACTCCAGCAACCGCATTGATAAACCTTTCTCTGGCCATCACATGCACAACTGGAATATGAAACTGCTCTTTAAAAAGAGTTACCAGCCTCTCTGGTTCGAGCTTGCGCATGAATCCTTGGTCGATAAACATGCAAGTGAGCTGATCGCCGATCGCCCGGTGTAGTAAAAAGGCCAAAGTCGAGGAATCAACCCCGCCAGAAAGAGCCAACAAAACTCGTTTTTCACCTACTCGCGCCCGCACTTCCCGAATCGCTTCTTCCACAAAAGCTTCTGTTGTCCAAGTGGGCTGACAACCGCAGATGTGATAGACAAAATTGCTAATCAGAGCAAAACCATCGATCGAATGCACCACTTCCGGGTGAAACTGCACCCCATACAGATGGCGCTGGTGATCGGCAATGGCGGCACAGGGCGTATTTTCAGTATGTGCCAACAACTCAAAACCAGTCGGGAGTTGGGTACAAGAGTCGCCATGACTCATCCACATGGTGCTGTTTTCAGCCACATTAGTGAGCAAATCGGTTGGGTCATCGATTTGGATGGCGGCTTTGCCATACTCTGCCCGATCGGCCTTCACCACCTCCCCACCTAACTGCTTGACCATCAACTGCATTCCATAGCAGACACCCAACACCGGAATACCCAAATCCCAAATGCCTGGATCGCATTGCGGTGCCCCCGCGTCATAGACCGAGCTAGGCCCACCAGAAAGAATAATACCCTGGGGGTTAAGCAGCTTTAACTGTTCGGCACTAGTCCGATAAGGAATCACTTCTGAATATACTTGGGTTTCTCGAATACGTCTGGCGATTAGCTCGGAGTACTGCGAACCAAAATCTAAGATAACAATAATTTGACGGTGGAGTGGGCTGCTGCTGGCTTGTTCACCAGTAATAGTTTGAGTTTCGGCGGTCACTGCGGGGCTCCCTAATCGCGACGTTGAATGAATATAACAGGGATTAGAATTTTACTAACAAAAAGAAAATATCAAAACAAATAAAATATTCGATTAAACTTAGCACAATTGTGACCAAAAAACTTTTACTCTGCTTTTATTCTGGCCATTCTGGAATTACCCACTGGGGTGGAGCCATCATCTTCTTGCGCCGGGCTTCCTCAGCGATTTCATGCATCTGATCGATCGAAGTTTCGCCAATAAAGTTAGCTGCTGCATTAATATGGGTTTCGCTAGGACAGTTATCTGGCTGTAGACAACCATTTTGACATTCAGTGGCACAGTTAATAGTGGAAGTTTCCATGTTTAAAAAAATTGAATAATAACCAAATAGTCTTAAGTATAGAAAATGACTGCTGACCAGTGCAAGCTATCTTGCCTGAGATCAACAGTCATCTATCAACTAAATAAATTGAAATCAATCGAGATCGATATAACTAATTACCGCTTATAACTAGTCAACCATTCTCGTAGCTGTTCCCCAGCTACATCGCGGCCACCTAAGCCAAAGGCAATCGCACTGGCAATAGCAATAGCACCTAAGCTCAAACCAAACGCCAAGTTAACGATGTCAGGAGCAATGCCCATCCGTTGCAAGCCCATTGCACTGACTAGCACAATGATTACAATCCGAGCGGCCTGCGCCAAGATATTGGCTTGACGGTTACCCGCTGCATTGATTAAGCGGTAAGCCAAGTTGGCTAAGAAGAGGCCGATCGCCACTACCACTAACCCAGTTAAGATTTGACCAGCAATTACCAAAACACTTTGGGTAATGTTAGTCAGAGCTGGAATTTTCAGAATATCCATAGCCGAAACTACGGCTATCAGCATCGTACCGACTAAAGTCACAATCCCAACAATCTCGGAAGGCGTTTTAGCTTGAATCCGAGTTTGATTGGGTGCAGCCTCATCTACTAAGCTAGTCAGACCCAAAGTCCGAATAATGTTATTGAAGCCCAGTCCCGAGAGGGTATTGGTTACTAATTCGCTCAAGAAGCGACCAACAAAGTAAGAAAGACCAATCAACGCTCCAGCAGTCAATATCCGGGGCAGCATCAGCATTACTTCATTGAGCATGGTGACTGCTGGCCCAGAAATGGCCGGGATGTCTAATGCTTGTAAGGCTGAGATAACTCCTGGTACTAGAATCAAAACGTAGACAATAGTGCCTAGAATGCCCGCCAGACTCTGGTTAGATGATGTTCTAGAGGTAGTGGACACCGCTTGGCCAGTGGTGGTGGTGCGCGGCGTGGCTGGTCGGTTAAAGCCCAGCTTGGTAGCCAATCGCTCAGAGCCAGCAGCTACAGCTACATTGATTACGATATCGCGCACGATCTTGGCTATAAACCAACTGACCAACCCAATGATGGCCGCCTTGAAAATCTTCGGTACGGCACTAATGATATCGGTAGTCAGATTTTGCACTGGAGCTAGAGAACTACTTAGTCCGATCGCTTCTAAAATAGGGCTCAAGAAGAAGAGTAGAATCAGCCAAAAGCTTAGATTGGCAATGGTCGCACTAGGTAGCATGGCATTGCGGTTACTGGTATCAACTTGCAACTTGCGATCGAGACCAAAAGATTGCGATACCTTCAAAATCAGCATTTTGACGGCGGTGGCCACCAGCCAAGCAACGGCGGCTAGAGCTGCTGCTGAAAATATTTTGGGCAAAAAGCCTAAGACTTGATGGAGTAGGTCTTGTAGAGGAGCCGAAACACCATTCAGATTCAAGGCATTTAAAAACCCGACAATGCCAAAAAGAAAGAAAACCCAAAAAACGATTGTTGAAACAATTTTCTCTGGTTTCATGCTGCCGACTGACGAGCCACCAGTGAAATTGCTCAGCAATTGATTATCAATATTAGTTTTAGATAACAAACTGCCAACGATCCAGCCAGCAATTAGGGCTACGATCCAACCGATCAGCAATATACCGATCGCTGCCACCAGGTTGGGTAAAAAACCCATTACCGGTGCAGCTAACTTATTAACATCCACTCCCGGTACTGTTTGCATGACCAGTACTGGTGACTGAAAAGTCATGGATTGCCAAATTTCATTCATATATGCACCATACCCACATGTAGAAGCTGTTGACGGTTATGAGACCGTAATCTCTCAAAGAATCAACTATTACCTGATTACCAAATCCAAGAGATGTTAAAGATTCTACGGATTTTTGCTAGCAATCACAAATTTACTATTCACAAACCTTAATAATTCACACTTTCTAACAGCTGTAAATATGCTACATGATTACAAGATTTCGTAGATACTAGCCATCAAAATTAGTGAAAAAATAAAACCTGGAAGCCTTTTGTAATAGAACCTGTTGTGCATGATTTAAAACTACGAACTTTGCAGTTCAAGAGGTTGGATGTAACATACTAGATCAGAAAATTCACGAATATCAATTACATTTATTAACTTTATTACTAGCTCAAATATTCTTTATAACCACAATTTTGAAATTCTATGTTCAATAAAAATTGTTTAAATATCTTGTAATTCAAATGTCAAATTACACTAATGTTCAGTATTTTGGCGTTTGTTAATTCGGCGTTAGTTGGTCATCTTTAGCTAGACAGCCATCTTCTAAATGCACGATCCGATCGGCTACATCCAAAATCCGATTATCGTGCGTCACCATCAAAATGGTAGTCCCTTGCTCTTTAGCCAAACGTTGCATAATATTCACCACATCTCGCCCAGACTTACTGTCCAAGGCCGCTGTGGGTTCATCAGCTAGAACCATCTTCGGACGACTCATTAAGGCTCTGGCGATCGCTACCCGCTGCTTTTGACCACCCGATAGGTTCTCTGGATAATAGGTCTTGCGATCGGACAACCCCACAGCATCGAGCATGGCGGCGGCGCGGTGCCGGGTTTCCTTATTACTAATATGAGCGTGTAGTTGGCCAGACATTTCCACGTTTTGCAAAGCAGTCAAAGACTTCAGAAGGTTGTGGGCTTGGAAAATATAGCCAATATTCCGGCGCATTTTGGTGACTTGACCTTTACTGGCACCAATCATTTCATTACCCAGTACTTTGAGACTGCCAGTTTGAGGCGATCGCAAGCCCCCCATCAAAGTCAGGAGAGTAGTTTTACCAGAACCAGAGGGGCCGGTCATAATCACCAACTCACCTTTGCCCACTTGCAAGCTGATATCGTACAGCACTTGCTTGCGCAAAGAGCCTTTACCAAAATAATGATTTAATCGATCGACTGCCACCACCACCTCCTCAAAATGCTGAGGTTGCTGATTTTTGAGATTAGTTTTGCTGGTATCGAGCATAATTATTTCCTCTAGAACATATCAGCCGGGTCAGCAGCTTGTAGTTTACGGACGGCGATCGCCCCCGACACCAAACACATAATTAAAGTCAAAATTAAGACGGTAGTAGCCCGAGCCAAGGTCATCAACAGCGGCAAATTGGTGGCGTTGCGGGTGATGGTATATAAGCCAACAGCGGCGAACATCCCCGGGAAAAAGCCAACGATGGCCAAGATCACGGCCTCTTGGAAAACCACCGTCAACAAATAGAAGTCCGTATAGCCCATGGCTTTGAGGGTGGCATATTCGGGGAGGTGATCGGCGACATCAGTGTAGAGAATTTGATACACGATCACAATTCCCACAATGAAGCCCATGATTGTGCCCAGGGTAAAGATGAAGCCGATCGATGTGCCGGTTTGCCAATAGTTCAACTCAAAATCAATGAATTCTTCCCGGCTTAAAACCTTCACATCATCTGGCAATTGCTGATCTAGTAGCTTGATAGTCTGCTTTAAGTCTGAGCCAGGTTGGAGACGGACAACGCCAATATCTATTAATCCTTTATCTCGTTTAAACAATCGGTTAAAATTGGTATCACTAGTCACCACATTACCATCAGCACCAAAGGATGCTCCCAAGGTAAATAAGCCACCCACCTTGATTTTACGACTTCGCATTTCAGTAGTGACAGTTTTACCTTCCTTGAACCATCTACCTACATCACCAAATTGTTCACGGGACTGAACATCAAAAAGATAGGTGTCCGGCAACATGATCTGGTCAATATTTTTTTGATCTTCTAGCTTTTTACTAATGCCTGGCAGATCAAATAATCCTCGATCAGCTGGGTTATAGCCAATCACCATCATACTTCTGGTAGTTTTATTTTCGGGGTTTTTCCAGAGACCAAAATCAAGATAAATTGGCGTAATTGCTGCCACGTTACTAATCGATCGAGTCTGGTAAAGACGGCGTAGTGGTAGACTTTTCATCGCAATCAGCGAAGTAGACTGCGGACTAATTAGAAAGACATCACCCTGAATACTTTTGTGTAGTGTCACCGCACTATCAAACAATGCATCTCGGAAGCCAAGTTGCATAAACATCAAAATGTCGGCAAATGATATCCCGGCGATCGCCACTAGTAGGCGAATTTTTTCGTGGCTAAGTTGCAGCCA
>JAGVCD010000320.1 GCA_020059425.1 Chamaesiphon sp.
AACCCCAGCTCAAATTACTATGACTGCAAACATTTCTATGCCGGAAGCAGTGAAAACTGACTCCCACGGTCACGGCGAGCGCCGCTGGCAAGACTACTTTAGTTTCTGCACCGATCACAAGGTTATTGGCATCCAATACATGGTGATGGGGTTTTTCTTTTACCTGATTGGTGGCTTGTTGGCCGAAGGTATTCGCACCGAACTCGCCACCCCCGACCCCGACTTGGTCGATCCGGCTTTTTACAACAGCATGTTTACTATGCACGCCACGATCATGATCTTTTTGTGGATCGTGCCGGCTGGGACGGGAGCGTTTGCGAACTATCTGATTCCCTTGATGATCGGCGCTCGGGATATGGCTTTTCCCCGTCTGAACGCCGTGGCTTTCTGGATGCTGCCGCCCGCTGGCGTAATGTTGATGGCTAGTTTTTTCTTTGGCACCGCTCAGGCCGGTTGGACATCTTATCCACCCCTCAGCTTGATGAATGGCAAAGTTGGCGAAGGAATTTGGATTATGAGCCTGCTGCTCGCCGGAACTTCTTCAATTTTGGGCGGGATCAACTTCATTACTACCATCCTCAATATGCGGGTGCCCAGCATGAAGTTGATGCAGATGCCCCTATTTTGTTGGGCAATGCTTTCTACTTCAGCCTTGATGATTATTGCTACTCCGATTCTGGCCGGGGCATTGATTCTCTTGTCTTTCGACTTGATCGCTGGCACCGCTTTCTTTAATCCCACCGGTGGTGGTCAGCCAGTCGTGTATCAACACATGTTTTGGTTCTACTCCCACCCGGCGGTGTACATCATGGTGCTGCCGTTCTTTGGGGTGATTTCCGAAGTGATTCCAATTCACTCCCGCAAGCCAATTTTTGGTTATGGAGCGATCGCTTACTCCAGTATGGCTATTAGCTTTTTGGGTCTGATTGTGTGGGCACACCACATGTTTACCAGTGGCACCCCGGCCTGGTTACGGATGTTTTTCATGATTACCACCATGATTATTGCCGTACCGACCGGGATCAAGGTTTTCGGTTGGCTAGCTACCATGTGGGGCGGTAAAATTGCCCTGAATAGTCCGATGCTATTTGCGATGGGCTTTTTATCCACCTTCGTAGTCGGTGGTTTGAGTGGTGTCATGTTGGCAGCGGTGCCCTTTGATATTCATGTTCACGACACTTACTTTGTAGTGGCACATTTGCACTATGTGTTATTTGGGGGATCAGTGTTTGGGATCTTTACCGGGATCTATCACTGGTATCCTAAGGCGATCGGACGCAATTACAATGAGTTCTGGGGCAAGGTGCATTTCGTAATGACCTTTGTCGGTTTTAACGTTACTTTCCTGCCCATGCACATTTTAGGATTGCAAGGAATGCCTCGCCGGATTGCCATGTATGCACCGGAGTTCCAGGGTCTGAACCAGATTATTACCTGGGGCAGTTATTTGTTAGCAGTTTCTACCATTCCTTTCTTAGTGAATGCCATTTGGTGCTGGCTCTATGGCGAAAAAGCCGAGCGCAATCCTTGGAATGCTCTGACTTTAGAATGGCAGACTAGTTCACCTCCAGAGATTGAAAACTTTGAAGTGTTGCCTGTTCTGACCACTGGTCCTTATGATTATGGGGTACCGGAAGAAGAAGAAATGCTGACTGGTGTTAGTTAGTTAGGTTTTAACGGGTGGGCTTTCCCACCCCACAGAACTGACTCAGAGATAAATTAACCTTACCAATTATTAATTACTATGCAAGGTTCGATCGATACTAAATCTATCCAAATAACTAGCACTGCCGAAGTACAGTCTGGTCATGAAGAACATCCCGATTTACGAATATTTGGTCTGGCCATGTTCCTGATTTCGGAAAGTATGCTCTTTTTAGGTCTGTTTGTAGCCTATCTAACTTTTCGAGCAGTGGCACCAGTCTGGCCACCAGCTGGTACTCCAGAATTAGAACTGGCTTTGCCAATGGCTAACTCAGTAGTGCTGATTTCGAGTAGCTTCGTTATTCATCAGGCGGACGCGGCCATCAAAAAGAACGATGTGGCCGGTTTGCGCCGCTGGTTTGCCATTACAGCAGCGATGGGCATTCTGTTTCTGTGCGGTCAGGTCTATGAATATATGCACTTGGAATTTGCGCTGCGGACGAATTTATTTGCTAGTACTTTCTATGTGCTGACTGGTTTCCATGGTTTGCACGTCACCGTTGGGGTGTTATTGATTTTGGCGGTGCTGTGGCGATCGATCAAAAATCCCACCCATTACAGCAGTGAACATCACTTTGGTGTCGAAGCAGCAGAACTGTACTGGCACTTTGTTGATGTGGTATGGATCGTGTTGTTCATCTTGCTATATCTGCTCTAGCAATTATTCAACGTAGGGAGGAAGGCGGCTGGTGAGATCGGCTGCTTTTTTGTGATTAATTTGTGATTAAATTCATGACTAATATTCTGCCTATTTCTCAAATTGGTGCTGCGGTATTACGACAACAAGCGCAGTCGATCGATCTGCCGCTCACCCCAGAATTTCAAAAATTAATCGACGGCTTGATCAAAACTGCGGCAGATTCTAATGGGGTGGGTATCGCTGCACCGCAAGTAGCTAATAGTTGCAGGCTATTTATCGTGGCCTCCCGCCCTAACCCCCGTTATCCCCAGGCTCCCACCATGGAGCCAACCGCGATGATTAATCCCCAAATTATCGATCGCAGCTCGACCGAAGTCCTGGGTTGGGAAGGCTGTTTGAGTGTGCCTGGTCAGCGCGGATTGGTAGCTCGG
>JAGVCD010000188.1 GCA_020059425.1 Chamaesiphon sp.
ACTAGATATATTCGTGGCGGTTATTGATATCTGAGGATTAATTTCTTTGACCGCTCCAAAATCAATTAATACTAATTTTTGATCAACCGTTGATCGAATGATATTACTAGGCTTTACATCCCGATGAATGACATGCTGACTATGGATATATGCTAAAACTGGTAATAGCTGTTGTAAAAGTTCCACTACTTTTTTTTCTGGCCAAGGCTCCTTGATTTGAAGTAGTTCTTCATCTAGTGATTGACCTGGAATGAATTCTTGTACCAGGTAAAACTCTTGATTTTGCTCAAAATAAGCCAGCAGTCTTGGGATTTGAGGATGGCTACCCAATTTGTCCAAAATTTTGGCTTCAGTATTAAATAACCGTCTCGCCATATTAACAAAGGCCAGATCGCGCCGGGCTGGTACTAAATGTTTAATGGCACAGTGCGGTTGACTAGGACGTTTGGTATCTTCGGCTAAGTATGTAATGGCAAAACCACCACGACCTAAAGTATCTACGATTTGATAGCGATCATCTAGTAAGCGATCAACCGGCAAGTTGAAAGGGATCGTAGTATCATTCCCATTGTTTTTAGTAGTGGCACTATTGGTGTTAGTAATAATAGGAGTGGGATCGAGAGCTGGAGTCGCAGGTTTTTCAATGAGCAATTGCTTGAGCGCATTGATGGTCTGCTCTTGATTACGAGTGAGCATTAACATCTGTTGTTGTTTTTGACTAGTTTGATACGATCGCCAGGCCGCTGTGACCAGAGCACCACTAAACAAACCGAGTAGCGGTGTAACGACCGGAAACCAAACAGAATTAATGAATAGTAACCCACTGACTCCCACAATAGTGCCACCCGCTCCGCCGATCGCTCCAGCCAATTTACCAGGGTGGCGGATATACCAGGCCAGGTAACTACCGGCCAGAGTACTGCCCAATAGCCAGAAATACTCTGACCATTCTGGCCAAAATTGCATTAGCGATCGATTGTCTAAGGCTAAGCTCATCAACTGGCTGGTGATTTGGGCATGAACTAGCACCCCGGGCATCACATTGTCTTCTGCTCGTCCGGCGCTGTAGGGTGTCCGGAATTCATCCTTGAGACTACCGGCGATCGATCCAATCAATACCACCCGATCTTTAATATCTCTAGCTGCTATTTTCTTTTCTAAGATATCGGTAAGGCTAACTATTTTAGCCACTGTTTGGGGATGTCGATACTTCAGTAAAATAGGATAGCCATTGATATCAGCTTTGCTATAGCCACCAGCGTTAGCTGAAATCATCGGGATGGCTAACTTTCCAAGCTGGTAAGATTTAGTTTTTTGATCAAAACTGGGAATAACATTATGCTGATTGACCAAATAGGTTTCAGCCAACTGGAGAGCTAATGATTTCTCTGCTGGACAGCCTGCTTGAGGATCGACACCACCAATCAATAGGGCAGCTCGCCGAGTAATCCCATCCGGATCGATCGGAATATCCACAAATCCTACTTTCTCTGCCGAAACTCCAGGAGGACTATGAAAGACAGCCGTTTTTTTGCTACCATGATTACAAATCGCTACGACCTGATCGGCAGTTTGCAGAGTTTTCAAGAGTTTACCCTGAGCACCATCGCGCACTAAATCGAAACCAACGATAAAAGCTTGCTGATCAATCAATCGCTGGAGAACTTGATTTAAAACATTATCAGGCAATGGATATTTGTACTTGGCAATATCTTGCTCGGTAATACCTACCACTAACAAGCGGGGGTCGGGTTTTTCTCCTGGTCGCCAGCGGGTAGCCTGATCATATGCGGCCAGTTCCATTGATTCCATGCCGCCCCCTTCTTTAACACCCACTATGACACCAGTCAACAGCAGACCAGCTATGAAGGGGGTCAGCAAGTTTTGGGACAGCCAAGCAAATTTTTTCATTGTGACAATGAGTTGTTAGAAGAAAACAAACTAGCCGCCGCCGCATCTAAGCACAGAGTCGCAGTCGGTTGCTGACGTAGAATAGTGGCTGGCAGCTCCGGTGACACCGGAGCCGTCAAGAAATTTTGGATAATTGCGGCTTTGCGCTGACCGGTGGCTATGCAGTAAATCTGCTTTGCTCGACAAATGCTGGGAATAGTTAAAGTCATAGCATACTGAGGTACTACACTCAGCTCTGGAAAAAATCCTACGTCCACTTGTTGTTGTCGCGATTTTTCTGCCAGCTTGACAATTTTTACTAGATCAGGATCGGTGAAATTAGCCACTAGTGGATCATTGAAAGCAATATGGCCATTGTCACCAATACCCAAAAGACAGAGATCGATCGGCTGGGCGGCCAGTAATTCTCCATAGCGCCGACATTCCGCGATCGGTTCTAGGATGGCACTGTTTAAGTAATGAAACTTGTGTACAGGGACTTGCTCCGCCACTAACTCTTGCATATAGCGTTGGAAACTAGCTGGATGCCTAGCGCTAATTCCTAAATATTCATCTAAATGGAAGCAGGTGACTTTAGACCAGTCTACGGAAGACTGTCCAGTCAAAGTTTTGAGGAGTTGAATTTGGGAACTACCCGAAGCCAAAATTATGGCTGCCGAACCCTGCTGCTCGATCACTTTTTGGAGATATTGCTGAAGGCGATCTACTAAATTACTCACTAGATCAGTAAGTTCTGGATAGATTTCAACGCGTAGCTGATCTATTTGCTGAGTTAGGGGTGGTAATAAAGGCATGTTTTTCCAAAAAACTCTCCCATTATCATACTGAGTCTTGTTACTCATGATCTGGATATTTTCAGTGATTTGCCCAGCCTGTTACATATTAGTTAGTAATTAGCGACTCATCATCGCCACTAAATATGGCGGTGGTTAAACCATCCATCTGAAAACCACAGTAATCATCTAGCTTGTTTACTACTCACCATCACAAAATACTTAAGCTGTAATCCAACATAGAAGAATCTCTTAGCAACAATAATAGCAATATCGATTGGCATTGAAGTGCTGAGTAATGGTAGCTGTTTTTTTTGTGGAGAGGAATTTTATTGTCGATGGTAGCATCTCAAAAGAAGGGTATTTTTCACATAGCTATTATTTTCCGTTAAAATATGTTCAACTTTCCACAAAACCATTTATACTTAGCGCTATAACTACGAACATAAAATTAGTCATCAATAAAAAATATGGCAGCCAAACAATCAATGAAACCTCGCGCAACTGCAAAGAAAACCACTGCTACTAGCAAAAAAAGCGTAGCTACCAAGGCAACGGAAACAGTCAAAGCTACTGCTGCTAAAGCAGCCAAAACTCCTACCCCCCGTAAAACCAAGGCTGTTGCTGTTCAAGCAGCCAAAACTCCGACCCCCCGCAAAACCAAAACTCCTGCTGTTAAAGCAGCTAGAATTCCCCGGGCTAAGACTATTAGCAATAATGCCCCTACCCTAAATAGCAGTCAAGGACAAGATTTACTACAACAGGCCATTCAAACTCAAGCCTGGATGACCAACGAAATAACTCAGCTACGTCAGCAATTGGCCAAAGCGAATCAGTCACAATCCTTGTCTCCACAAAATTCGGAAATTGAAAGACTTCAGCAAGAAAATGCTGAGCTCCGGGAAAAGGCTAGTCGTCTTGATCAAATGACTTCTTTATTGCAAGGCCAACCGGCTGCGGTACGTGCGACCAAGACTGTCAAAAAAACTGTCGAAAAGACCAGCCCCAAAGTCTCTACTCCCAGAAAAACAAAAGCGCCTAAAGCAGCTCCAGTAGAAAAGGCCGTGACAAAAGCAGCTGCTAAATTGGCTAGCCCTGCTCCCACCGCCCGTAAAACGAGAAGCGGTGTATCAATCCTTCAAGATGCAGCCGCCAAGGATGTGAATCGCACTTATAAGAGCTGTTGGCCGATCGTCTTTAAAATTGAAGAATGGAACCAAAAACATCCGGGTCAATTGGCGAAGGTTAGTCAAACCATGCTCAACAAATCTGGAGTAAACTTCAGTAGAGCTAAGGGTTTCATGGACAACTATGGAGACTTGGTAGAATCTTACCACCAGCAAATTGGCTTGAGTAAGGCGAATAGCGGTAAATTCAATGAGGTTTATGAGTTTATTCGATCGGCTTTGGGTAAAGGAAAAAAAGTCTAGACTTTTTTCTATCAACACCAGTGATAGTTGATTATAGATAAATTAAAGATGCTGGCCACTAGTTGGCCAGCATCTTTTTTATTAGTTGGTTATTAGTGGCCTAGTTGGGAAAGTTTTCCTGCACTACTGCCACCAGCTGAGCTGTCCAGTAATCTACCAGTTCTTGGTTAGCAGCTTCCACCATCACCCGAATTAGAGGTTCGGTACCAGAAGCCCGCACTAAAATACGGCCATCTTCACCCATGGCGGCTTCGGCTTGAGAGATCGCTGCTTGCAAAGGGGCACAGTTTTTCCAATTTACCCGTTGTTCACGGTTCTCTACCCGGACATTTTGTAAAATCTGGGGATAGGTGCGAAAACTACTATCGACCAGCTGTGCTAAAGATTTCCCAGACTGCTGTACAATCGTGGCGATATGGACGGCGGTGAGCACTCCATCTCCACTAATACTATGCTGGGGCGACAGAATATGACCAGACTGCTCACCGCCTAGGCGGGCACCGCTGATATCCATTTCGGCTTGGACATATTGGTCACCGACATCGGTGCGCACTAGTTGCCCGCCCAGTTTTTGCCAAGCCCGCTCAAATCCTAAATTAGACATTACTGTCGTGATGATTTGGTTCTGGGGCAATTGATTTTTGGTTTTAAGGTCTTGTCCCCACAGATACATAATGTAGTCGCCATCGATGCGCCGCCCCTGATTATCTACCGCGAGCATGCGATCGGCATCACCATCAAAAGCAAAACCAATCTGCGCCTGATGCTTTACCACCTGGGCTTGGAGCGCTTCCATATGGGTAGAACCACAACCGACATTAATCCGATCACCATCAGCTTCGTTGTGGAGAGCAATAACTTCCGCTCCCAATTCCGTAAAAATAGGCACCCCTGTTTGGACGGCAGCACCATAGGCCAAGTCCAAGACGATTTTCATCCCGGTTAAGCTGGCACCTTCACCTAAGGACTCGATGACGGCTTGGATGTATTGCTGCACTAACTCGGGCATGAAATAGTGCTTGCCCCACTGAGTCGGTAGCTCGGGGCGGGTCTGCTGACCGCGTAAGCCCGCTTCAATTTGGGCTTGCAAGTCTTTAGATAACTTTTTGCCATTGTTACCAAAGAATTTGATGCCGTTATCGGCGGGGGGATTGTGGCTAGCTGAAATCATAATGCCGCCGATCGCATCACTAGTAGCTGTTAAATGAGCTACCCCGGGCGTAGGACATAGCCCTAAATTCCATACTTCTACCCCGGCAGCGGTGATGCCAGCCGCTAAGGCGCTGGCCAACATATCGCTAGAGTTGCGAGAATCTTGACCAAGAATAATTGGAGCGGGATCTTCCTGTTGATCAGTCAAAATCACAGCTGCCCAGTAGCCAATCTGGAGGGCTAAATCAGCGGTCAATAACTCGCCAACTTTGCTACGAATGCCGTCAGTGCCAAAAAGTGGGGTAGTGGGCAGGTTGCTAGGGTAGGTCATAGTTTTGCAATGAATTCGATCAGGAGAATAACATATCCAACTGGCACATTTATTAGATCGGGTTCAAGGTCAGCATTATGATGAACATCGTGATGAACGCCATCAGGATCACAATTTTGATCATTAAGTTGAGTAGCAATGACATATTGAGGAGACTAAAGCTAACTCGATCGCCTCCTCAAAATTAGTCAGAATAAAAAATAACTGTTTCTTAGGTAGCCCCATTTGCCGTGAAAACAACCAAAATTCGGTCTCGTTTATTTCAGGGGATTCTACCTTGGAGACCAGCTTCGATCGGCAACGATATCATGGCAGGTATGGTACTGGCAGCGATCGGTATTCCGGAGGTGATGGGATACACCAAGATTGCTGGCACCCCGATCGCCACCGGCATGTATACGCTCCTGCTGCCAGCTATTATTTTTGCCATCCTGGGTTCTTCGCGCCATTTAGTGGTTGCCGCTGACTCCGCCACGGCGGCGATTTTGGCCGCTGGATTGTCTGATTTGGCTCCCATGGGCAGTCCTCACTATTTGGCATTAGCTGGCTTGATCGCCATCTTGGTCGCCGGATTATTACTGTTAGCCCGCCTGTTTCGGCTGGGCTTTCTGGCCGATTTTTTGTCACGAACTGTATTAATCGGTTTCTTGACTGGGGTGGGTATGCAAGTAGCGATCGGTCAATTGCCGGGATTACTCGATCTCCAAGATGTTGGACACCA
>JAGVCD010000094.1 GCA_020059425.1 Chamaesiphon sp.
CGTATAGCTACCGGTGAGGAAGAAGTTGTCAATCGGCGTAGATTGGTGGGGGCGGAACTGCTCCCGGCCAGGGATAGCGGTGTAAATCGATCGCGGGGTTTTGACTACACAGAACTTTAAAACCTGGGCGGGAGCAGGTAAATGGTTCGGAAACAGCCTGGCAAGTTCCCCCAAGGTGGCAGTCATGATCTCATCGTCAGACTTATCGATCCAGTCCGCAGCGGGGGCAAAAACCAGCGACAACATCGATTTATCAGGGTTTTTGTACTCTACGCAAGAATTGCTCATGTCGGAATAGACACTCAACAATGGCGACCTAGAGAACAGGGTATGGTCAATCTCGGTGAGCTTGCGATCGAACCAAATCTGAATATTAATCACCGGTACACCCTCCAGCTCCTGGAGCTGCTGGAAGTAGGGCAAGGCTTGCCACGGTTCTGGCATAAAAGCTTTCATCGCATCTACCGACATCGCCGAGACGAAAATATCAGCCTGGATTTCGCGATCAGCTGCGCCATCTTGGCCGCGCACGATTAATTTGTCTACGCTGCCATCAGCTCTTAAGACGATCTTCTTCAGCGGAGAGCTAGTGTGAACTTCGCCACCGCGCTCGGCCACATAATCAACGATCGGTTGACACAAGCGTTCGGGCGGTGCGCCATCTAGGTAAGCAATGCAAGAACCGTCCTTTTGTTGCAAGAACTTATTCAGCGCCCGCAGCGGAATAGTCGCCGAAATCACGTCTGGGTCAATGAATTTGAGGGATTTGCAAACAGCGATAAAAATATCGGTACTAATATCCTCGCCGATGCCGTGCATACTCAGCCACTCGGTAAATGTATATTTGTCCATAGCTTCTACATACTTGTCACCGCGCACGATCGCCGGAATCAATCCGATGGCAAAGCGAATTTTTTGGTTCCAAGTAAGCATGTCATTGTTCATCAGAATCGACACAATGATGTTGAAAGGAGCCGGGATATTCGGTACGTCAAATAAGGAAAGCACGCCGGGCTTTTCCGGCTGGTTGAAAATCAAAGCGTGACGCTTCCAGTGCAGACGATCTAAGATGCCCAGCTCACCCATCAGCTGTAACATGTTGGGATAAGCACCGAAGAAGTTGTGGAGACCAGTTTCCACCCAGTCACCATCCGCATCTTTCCAAGCGGCTACTAGGCCGCCCAGCATGGCTTGGCTTTCTAGTAAGATCGGCGTATGTCCGGCATCCACCAAATATTTAGCACAGGATAATCCGGCGAGACCGCCCCCTACAATTGCTACACGCATGTTCCGTTGATCTTTGCTCAATTTCTTTGTCTTCTCAGTATATTATTATTTCTTTACATTTGCCGGACATAATCTTTTACACCTTAACTTTGCATGATTTGGTTAGCCTTAGCGATCGGCAATTCTCGTTATCACTGGGCGTGGTTTATTGGCCAAGAACTCCAAGATTCTTGGCATAGTACTTATGTGAGTGCATATAATTGGCCTCAGCAGTTAGTTTTACCGAATGATTTTGCGGCATATTTGAAATCGCAGCAGCTCCAACTTGCTGATATCCCGATCTACTTGGCTTCGGTGGTGCCAGCCCAAACAGAATTATGGCGGCCTCACGTTCAGAAAGTTTTCACTCTGGCTGATGTGCCTTTGTTGAATTTGTATCCTACCTTGGGGATCGATCGAGCTTTAGCGGCTTACGGGGCTGGCCAGATCTATGGCTATCCGGTATTGGTAATTGATGGCGGTACGGCTCTGACTATCACGGGTATTGATGGCGATCGGCGACTAGTGGGGGGCGCAATTTGTCCTGGGTTGGGTTTGCAATTGCAATCGCTCAATGTGGGCACAGCGGCTTTACCCCAGCTGCAAATTCCCGCCGTATTACCGCCCCGCTGGGCACAGGACACACCATCAGCAATTATGAGCGGGGTCTTGTATGGATCGATCGCCTGTTTGCAAAGCTATATTCAGGATTGGCACCAGCAATTTCCGGATAGTGCGGTTTTGGTCACGGGGGGCGATGGTGGATTGATACAGAGTTATTTACAGCAGGAACAGTTTTCCATCATATTTTCAGCAACTTTAGTTTTACAGGGTATCACTCACTTGCGTGGCTTAACACCTGCAAATTAAGCGGTTGACTCTTGGCAATGTCTTATCGTACATGCTGTCCAAGATTTGTCACTGATGCTTTTCCATGAACACAAAAGATAGGGTTTCAGTTATTTTTTCACTCTTGAATAGTTGATACCCAAGATGCTCATAAAATCGAATATTGTGATCGCTCTTGTGTGCTGTGAATAACTCAAACCGCTGAACTAGCTCAAAGTAAGATTCGATTTTTGCCATGAGCATTGTGCCAATGCCCTGCCTTTGATAATCAGGATGTGTAATGAGGCGCTCAATATAGCAAGTATTTTCCTGTTGATATCCTCGGACGGAGCCGACAATTTTCCCTCTAATTTGAGCCTTCCAGAAAATTTTGTGGTTAAAGTCAGTGCTCAACTCCTCTAAAGTTTGAGTTAACGGTGGAATGTTTAAGTTACCGTGCAGCTGAGCCTCGCCCATAAAGGCCATTTTTTGTAGTTCTAAAATGGTTGCCGCATCTTCAAAAAGAGCCTGGGTGATGTTTTTCATTAAAACTAGATCAATCGAAACAACTGTTAAAACTTGCTAAAATTTAGGAATTAAGAAGAGCGATCAAAACGGATGAGGCAAAAGCTATCGACTGGATAAACCAACAACTTGCAGATCTGGAAGTGACATTATGACGATCGCCCAAACCAAGAAAAGAATCTATACCCCTGAAGAATATCTAGAACTAGAAATTGCTTCAGAAACCCGCAGTGAATACCGAAATGGAGAAATAGTCCCGATGACAGGTGGAATGCCCAATCATAATGAGATCACTAGTATTTTTAATGCGATCTTGAGATTTGGGCTAAAAGGAAAGCCTTACAG
>JAGVCD010000278.1 GCA_020059425.1 Chamaesiphon sp.
GATCGCGTGATGCAAAACGAGTTCATCACCGCCCAAATGACCCATCGTTTTCGAGTAATTCGGCTATGGGAGCAACCTGTTGAGGCGTTTCTGGCCGCACCGGGCTTGTTGCCCTACGCCGTCTTGAGCGAAGCCCCCAACAAAGAAGAAATCTTGGCACAGGTCATCACTCAAATTCAACAAGTAGGCGATCGCAGGCAAGAGAGCAATCTAACCGCCGCCGCCGGGATTTTAGCTGGGTTACAATTAAACCAAACGATCATTAATCGGTTAATTCGGAGCGAAATTATGCGGGAGTCAGTGATTTATCAAGAAATTTATCAAGAAGGTGAGACCAGTGGCGAAGCCAGAGGTGTGCAACGTGGTCGCTCCGAAGGGCGACAACAAGAAGCCCTAGACTTGGTGATCAAACAACTCACTCGCAAGTTTGGCAACCTCTCCCCAGCACTCATATCCCAGGTAACCGATCGATCAGTTGAAGAAATAGAATCTCTCGGTGAAGCATTATTAGATTTTCAGGCGATCACCGATTTAGAAACATGGCTATCGATCGATCTCCCGACCAGTTAAGCCATTACGATTTGTCCGTTTCTGCACCAACTCCACCGCCAACAAAATAGCCTCCCGCATACTGGTCGCATCGGCCTTATTCTGACCCGCAATATCAAACGCCGTCCCATGATCAGGCGAAGTCCGCACAAACGGCAATCCGATCATAGAATCTCTTTGTGAAGCAGGATAAGACTTTCAGTTGATCGACAATTTGTCGGCTTGGCTATCGATCAATAGCAAGTAGAGTTTATTGTGATTCAGGCGGAATCATTTTTTCTAATTCCGATACCAAAATTGGTAAACCGTTGACTACTGTGTCCCAAATAATATCTAAATCCACATCATCGTATTCATGTACCAATCGATTTCTCATCCCACTGATCGCCCGCCAGGGGATAGCTGTGAAGGTTTGACGAGTCTTCTCCGAAACCCGTTTAGAGGCTTCTCCAATAATCAAAAGTCGGTGAATAGTTGCATCTTGTAGTT
This sequence comes from Chamaesiphon sp., assembly GCA_020059425.1. The sequence continues at coordinate 1,039 of JAGVCD010000278.1, forward strand.
GCAAGTTGATTGATAACTCATCTTTTGAGCTTCCGGCCAGGTAACTGATCACGATTTTGGCAGACTGCAACATATCAAGCAGAGATTGCAGATCTCGTTCCATATATCACCTGGGTAGAAGACAGAATTGACTGACGACGCAAATAATTACGACTCGTTTCAATTCCTTTGCGAGTCACCAAATCCACATCCCGCTGAAAAATAACTTTTAGTTCATCCTCCATATAAGTAAGGTCAAACAAACTGGGATGAGCTTTTGGATCAAATACCACCATCACATCAACATCACTGTCGGGGCGAAAATCGGCACGTAAAACCGAACCAAACAGCGCAAGTTCATCAATATGCCAGCGCTCACAGAATTCCGCTATCTTTTCCATCGGTAGTTCGATCGCTATACTGCTCATATCAGTTTCGTCCCCGATTTGTAAACTATTAGATCTGTGATCTGATACTTTTAGTATAATTCATGGCACTCATTGACAATGAGTTTAGAGCTTCGTCCTTTTCTTCACCAACTCCACCGCTAACAAAATAGCCTCCCGCATACTCGTTGCATCGGCCTTATTCTGACCCGCAATATCAAACGCCGTCCCATGATCAGGTGAAGTCCGCACAAAAGGCAGTCCGATCGTTGTATTCACCGCCCGATCGAACGCCATCAACTTCACTGGAATCAACCCTTGATCGTGATATAACGCCAAATAGCCATCCGCTACCACCGGCTGACCAGTACCAAACCAAGCCTGTCCCGGTGCCACCCACATCGTATCTGGCGACAAAGGTCCGACTAACTTAACTTGAGGATATTGTTGCTGTACCGATCGCAGCCAATCGTGCAACCAATCCACTTCCTCCCGCCCGATCTGACCTTGTTCACCACTATGCGGATTCAAACCTGCCACATTAATTTGCGGTTCAGCAATCCCAAAGTCATCTTGCAAGCAACGAATCAGCAACGCCAACTTATCACTGAGCAATTGCGAATTTAGTCGATCGGATACTGCCCGCAGTGGAATATGTGTCGTTGCCAATAACATCCGCAGCTGCCAGCCAGTATAGGGCGAACGACCAACAAACATCATGCCAAACTGATCAACTCCAGACATTTCTGCCAATAACTCCGTCTGACCAGGGTAAGCATGGCCTGCTGCCGCCCAGGCCGATTTGGAAATAGGAGCCGTCACCACCCCATCAAAATTCCCGGCCAAGGTTTGATCGATCGCTGTATATAAAGACTGAAAACCTACCTCCCCACTAGCGGCATTCTCTTGACCTAGCTGAATTTGATTGGTAACAGCTGTTGCTAGAAGCACATCCCACAACTTCAGCTGCGCCAGACGGGGTAAATCAGTGGCTCCCATTGCCCACAACTTTTGATGATAGTTCTCCAGTAGTTGTTTATTGCCAACCAGGGTGAAGTCTGCCGCCGCCATGATTTCTGGTGTTAAGGCTTTGAGTACGACTTCTGTCCCAATTCCGGCGGGGTCACCGAGGGCGATCGCTAACCGGGGCCGATCTTTATGAGAGAATGTCATAGCTTAATATTCAGGAGTTAAAAATATGGTTGGTGAAATTTTTACGGCGGCGATTATACCTTTCACCCTAATTTTAGTGGGTTTGAGCTTGGGTTTCTTAATCCTCAAGATTCAAGGTCCCGAAGAAGAATAAGTGGGATGAGTACGGGGGGGCGATCCCCCAGTACTCATCAATGTAACGTTTCATGTCAGAAACTGAGAAATTCTGTTAATATTTAAGGGGATGCTTAATATTATTTAATTTTATATATAAATGACTTTACTAATCGTCGGTGCCACTGGCACTCTAGGCAGACAGATTGTACGCCGTGCCTTAGATGAAGGCCATGAAGTACGGTGTTTGGTGCGGAGTTTTAGAAAAGCTGCTTTCTTAAAAGAATGGGGAGCTGAGCTGTTTCTAGGCGATTTGTGTAAGCCAGAGTCTTTAAAACCCGCGATGGATGGTATTACGGCTGTGATCGATGCGGCAACGGCACGGGCTAATGATTCTTTGAGTATTTACCAAGTAGACTGGCAAGGTAAGGTCAATCTAATCCAAGCCGCCGCCGCCGCCAAGATCGACAGATTTGTTTTTATGTCAGTGCTAGATGCCGAGAAGTATCGATCGGTACCACTGATGGATATTAAATACTGCACCGAAAAGTTTTTGGCTGAATCTGGTCTAAAATATACCATCCTCAAGCCCTGTGGTTTCTTGCAAGGATTGGTAGGTCAATATGCTATTCCTGTGTTAGAAGGTCAAGCAGTCTGGATGGCTGGTCAGGTGGCTCCCACAGCTTTTATGGATACCCAAGATGTAGCTAAGTTTGCTGTTAAAGCTTTAGCTGTCCCGGCAGCAATTAACAAAACCTTGCCCGTAGTTGGCAACAAGGCTTGGAGTGGCGACGAAATTATTGGCTTGTGTGAGCGGTTGTCTAGCAAAGAAGCGAAAGTCACTAGAGTCCCATTGGGCTTGCTCACAGCAGTACGTAAATTTGCCCAGTTTTTTGAATGGAGTTGGAATTCTGCCGATCGGTTAGCTTTCGCCGAAGTCCTGGCTACTGGACAACCGTTGAATGCCGATATGACTGAAACTTATCAAATTCTGGGCTTAGATCCAAAAGAGAACACCACTTTAGAAGCTTATTTTCAAGAATACTTCAGCCGTATTGTGAAGAAGCTGCGGGAGCTGGAGTACGAAAAGGAAAAGCAAAAGCAAGCAAAAGCAGGCAAAAGCAAAAAAAAGAAGGCATTCTACTAACCATAGTGGCCAACGATCCCCGCTGCTGGATCGTGATAGAATAGCTCCACTCTGAAGCATCGTTGCTTGTTTCAGAAAC
>JAGVCD010000409.1 GCA_020059425.1 Chamaesiphon sp.
AATATAGGGATATGCAGAAAGCGTTGATGTCTGCGATTAAAATACCCCGAAAAATAAATTCCCTGATTTGATATTTGGCGCTCCATCCTTAGTGAACTAACTGTTGCGATAAAAAACTACACTTGCTTAAATAATGTAGTTGTGACAGGTTGAACCCTACCAATGTGAAAGCCATTCATAATAAAACACTCACTTGACTTTAGGTGAGTGTTTTTGTTTTGGGGTGTATTGTAGAGCCTTGCATGGGCTGGCGATCGATTACAGTTAAAAATGGGAACTAGTAATTAACCAACAATTATGCAGTCTCTAGAAGCTAGACCGCTATTAGTTGATATCAGCCACTGTGTCGTGAATATACTCACGCCTGATCATTGAATCTACGTATTTATATCGTTAGTAAGTTCAGTGATTCTACTGCGAATTTGTTGGGTGTAGTGGGCAATATAAGGAGGTCTAGCATTTGGATCTGTGCTTTTATTGCGATGAAAGTAGAGCCTTAAATGAGCTGGCGATCGACTCCCTCTGTAATTACATCTAATCTTGCTGGGGTCAATTTCAAAACAATTTACCAAGATTTAGGTCGATTCTCTTTTGGGGAGGCTGCACTAGTGCGGGAACTTGTTTGGGAAGTATCTTATTTTTCTATCTATCAAAATTAGCTAAATTATAATCTCGATCGCCATGAAATCTTTTCTGTCATCTCTGCACAAACTTGACTCTTCTACTCATGCACTCCGCGATCGGAAAGCTTTTAGCCGACAGAATCAGTTATTGACAACTTTATTATTAAGTGGTGCTATTGTTGGCAGCTCGATCGGACTAATTGCTGACCCAGCCGCCGCAGCTCCTTACAGAAAAGACTGGTGTAGCACAATTTGGAGTGTTGAAAATCAGAATACGCTTGCCTGGATTAACCCGACAACTGGTGCTACCACTACTAGCTCTGCCCCTCCAAATTTGACAATGCCAACGGGATCGATGGGTTCATCTGTTACCACGCTCGGAATTCATGCCCAATCAGGAACCATGTTTGCTTTCGATCGAACTGGAACTACAGGCACCCTATACAAAAATACACTTGGGGTCAATGGTAGTGGCTGGGTGGCAGTTTCAGTCACAGGTTTGTTAGGGTTAAGCGGTACTCAAACTATTGCAGGGGCATCTAATAACCTCAACAAAATGACGGTTGATGGAAATACTCTACTTATTGCCGAGTCTAATGGAATTGTCGTTTACTCTATTCCGTTAAATAGTGATGGCACACTAAATGGGACAGTAGCAACACCGAGTATATTCACTTTCTCTGGCGATCCTGGTGCCTACCAACATAGATCGTTAGTTAGTGGAGAGCCAGTTGGTACAGAAGTTGTTAATGGTGGGGATATCACCACTGATGAATATGGCGATACATACAATGTTACGTACAACCTTATTATCACAGGCTTTAATGGTGCGAATCAGCAGGTAACAACAACGACAAAAGCATATTTTTACAAACAAAGTGGTAATACCTGGGTTTATCAAGGCGAAGCAACCGCTGATGCTAACTTTGCTGGGGCAGCTTTTTACAAAGGCAATCTATATGTTAAAGCCGCTCGCCAGCTTAAACAAGTCGATCTCACGCCTATTCTCGGTGGCGGCTACACTGGTTGGAGTTCTCCGCTCACAAATATTGGCTCTCCCAGTGGTCTCAGTAATGGAAGTGGCGATCTGACAGCCTGTGGTACACCAAATATCACGATAACCAAGACTCAGCAGATTTATGCAGATGCTGCGTTGACGACATTGGTAGCAGATCAAACCAAAGTCAGACCAGGACAGTATATTAAATATACAATTACTGCTCAGAATACAGGTACGTCTTGGGCAAGGAGTACTAAAGTTACAGATAGTTTGCCAACTGGAACTACCTACGTACCCAACTCTGCCAACTTAAATGGCACAAGTTCCGGTTTCACCACATATCCTACCAGTGGTTTTGTCATCAATGCTCCAGGAAGTACTGTTGGTACTGTTCCCTACACAACAGGAGTAGCAGGGTCAGACACAGCCACCATAAGCTTCGCAGTGCAAGTAACAGCTCTCAATGGGACTGTCCAAAACCAAGCAACGATCGCTTATATAGATAACGCTGGCCTACCATCTGAACCGAGCGTTTGTACATCACCATTACTAAACTGCTCGATTACGCCCTCAGTAACAGTTACTCCTGCTGATTTTGGGGATGCGCCAGATGGGAGCGCCGGAACAGCAATTGGCAACTATAGAACCACCGAATCTGACAATGGTCCAAACCATGTGATTACTGCTGCTCTAAAGCTAGGTGCCACTGCTCCAGATACAGATGACGGTTTGCAACAAAATACGGCTGCTAATGCTGATGGAGCTGATGAAGATGCCTTTACCAGCCTACCGAATGTGCCAACAACGGGTACTTATAGCTTGACCAATGTACCCGTCACTAACACGACTGGCAGTATCGCGACTCTTCGTGCTTGGGTAGACTTCAATAATAATGGTAGTTTTGAAGCGGGTGAGTCTACCAGTGCTACTGTTGCCAATAATGCTACAACTGCCAATCTGAGTTGGACAGTACCAGCCGGAACGGTAGCAGGTTCGACCTATGCCCGTTTCCGATTAACTACCCAAGCCCTAACAGATAATACTGCGACAACGACAGAAGATGAGCGATCTTTTGGTGCGGCTAGCAATGGTGAAGTGGAAGATTATCAGGTGTCGATCGCTATCTCTAGAGCGAATGTTCTTCTAGTCAAAAGGATTACAGCAATCAAAGACGTGGAAACAACGGCAACCACCTCTTACAGCACCTTTGTCGATGACACGACTTCTACTACCGCAATTAATGACAATCACTGTAATTGGCCAGGGGCAACCGGTACGGCTGGAGCCTGCACCAATACTTACACCACAGGCGCACTCGCACCGGGTAAAGTCAAGCCTGGAGATGAAATCGAGTATACGATTTATTATCTCAATGCTGGTAACAACAAAGCAAGTCAGGCGCGAATTTGCGACCAGATTAATCCGAACCTTGATTTCAATCTGCAAGGTGGTAACGGAATTGGACTTTCCAAAGGTGGTGCAGCAATGTCTATGCTGACTAATACCGGAACAGATAACGATAACGCTCAGTTAACTACTCCGGCACTGGCAACTAACTGCAATCTGCCCAATAATTCGGGCACTGATGTAGTAGTAGTTGATGTGGGTACTAGCGGTACTCCATTGATGGGTTCAACTGGTGCGGGTATTCCCACGACATCTTATGGCTACATTAAGATCAAAACAACTGTGAAATAGGAAATAAATAAATTTATCGGCCAAAACCCCGACTTCTTGAAAGAAGTCGGGGTTTTTAGTTAGCGTATATTGCCAAAGCAGTTAAAATAAGATATCGGGAATCAGCAATAACTCATCATTATGCAATCTCTAGAAGTCAAACCGCTATTAGTTGATATAAGTCACATCACTCTTCGCCTTACTCACGCAGAGTTCGAGCAACTGTGCCAAGACAACCCAGACATGCCATTTGAGTTAACAGCCACCGGAGAACTAGTCACGATGGCACCAGCAGGATGGGAAAGCTCTGAGCGAAACATTGATTTGGCAGCTCAGGTATTTAATTGGAATCGACAAGCTAAATTGGGTAAAGTCTTTGACTCCTCTGGTGGTTTTACCATGCCTTCGGGTGCAGTTCGATCGCCTGACGTAACCTGGATCGAAAAGTCTAAATTCGAGGGTGTCTCGGCGAAAATTGCCTTTCCAGAGATCGTCCCCGATTTTGTCATTGAACTACGATCAATGACCGATAGCCTCAAAACTCTTCAAGCTAAAATGCTAGAGTATCAAACCAACGGCGTGCGCCTAGGCTGGCTAATTAACCCTCAACAACAGCAAGTCGAAATCTACAGACTCGGCCAGTCCGTAGAAGTATTACAGTCCCCCAATAGTCTTGACGGAGAAAATGTTTTACCTGAATTTATACTTGATCTCAGCTCGATTTTTTAGCCGCATATTTCAACTAATTTAATAGAGGCTCCCATGATTGCAGTACGAAATGATCTGCCCCGATTCACCCCCGAAGAATACTTTGCCTGGGAAGAACAACAACTAGAACGCCATGAATACATTGGTGGTGAAGTATATGCAATGACCGGTGGCACCGTTAACCATAGTGAAGTTGCAATGAATTTTGGTGTTTTGCTGAAAACTCACCTGCAAGGGCGCGGCTGTAAAACACTGAACTCTGATTGCAGAGTGAATATTGTTAGATCAAATGACTACGTCCACCCCGATGTGAGCGTCACCTGTGATGACCGAGATAAAACCACTCCTCAATATATTACTTACCCCTGCTTAATTATCGAAGTGTTGTCTCCTAGTACCGCATCTTATGACCGAGGAGATAAATTCACCATGTATCGACGGAACCCTGTCTTACAAGATTATGTTTTAGCCAGTGCCGATAAAATGTCGATCGATCTGTTCCACAAAGACGCACAGGGCAAGTGGGAAATCCTAAATTATCGGGCTGGAGATGCTGTTGAGTTGAGATCGATCAATCTTAGT
>JAGVCD010000341.1 GCA_020059425.1 Chamaesiphon sp.
CCCGATCGATAGAAGGGTAAATTTTTGACCAGTGCCAAAGTGAGGTCAGAGGTATTGACTGGTGTTTGTAAATCATTGTTGATTTGATTGATTTGTACTACTTGCTCACCTTGACTCAAATCAAAGCCAGCAGCGGCGGCGCGGACTTGTAAAGCGTGCCAAATGTGGCCAGCCAAGAACAGTACCGCCAACACAAAGTGACTAATTGCTAACCAAGTGCGGGTACTGACGATCGCATCATCAGGAGTACTCAGTCCGGCTGCTCCGTAGAATACTTCCGGATAAACCGTGGTATTTACAGTCACAAAATAAGCAGCCAGGAAACCCATATAAGAGAGGGCGGCGAGACTATAACTTAAGTAAGCTTCTCCTGTCCAAAACAGCGATTTCTTTGCCCAAGCTGCTGGAGCCGTAGTTAAATGCCAGATGCCCCCACCGATGCAGAGCAATCCCACCCAGACATGACCACCCACCACATCTTCTAAGTTATTGACTGCTGCTAGACCAGCATCGCCTTGCGCTCCAAATAAGTAGCTAAATATATGTGCAGCATTAATAGTGGGGTTAACTAACCGCACTGCACTGATTTGAGGATCATACAAACCACCCCAAAACACTGCTTTAGCTACTAGCAGCCAAGCACCGCCACCTAAAAGTATGAGGTGAATGCCCAGAATGCTGGTCATTTTGCGGCCATCTTCCCAGTCATAGCTAAACTGATTGCTACTGAGAATTGCTTCACCGCGTAGTGAATGATAGATGCCGCCAGCACCTAAAACTGCTGAGCTAATTAGGTGGATAATGCCAATTACAAAATAGGGATAGGTATCCACCACTTGACCGTTTTTTCCAATGCCAATCCCCAGGGTAGCCAGGTGTGGCAAAAGAATTAAGCCTTGATCGGACATCGATCGAGCGACATCTAAATTAGATAATTCAAATAGAGTCATCGCTCCTGCCCACAGCACAATTAATCCGGCATGGGCAACGTGAGCTCCTAGCAAACGTCCAGACAATTTAGTCAGGCGGGCATTACCTGACCACCAAGGGATCGACGTATTTACCACCATGCTCGTCATCACAACACCTCTTTCTAATTCAAGATCAGCTATTGATTATTTATGTCAGTAAGCATAGTAAAAAATGGTAGCACAGCTATTGATAATAAATCACAACAAGATGACGTTAAGTTTTGTGATCGTTTGAGAACCTTAATTCTCCAAACATGATTAAGTACTAGAAATAATATAATAAAGTCTTGCAACACAAGCTTTTGAGGTCAGTTTATTGCCAGCTGAACTTCTGCTTTCACTCTTTTTTGGGCTAACAATGCGTAATTACTCATTCAATCTTATTGACAAATTATTTCAATAGCTGTAGGGTAGACGTATAGATTACCAGTTAGGAAGCTTGGCGAATGTTTAGTTCTTAAACTATTCGAGATTTTTTCTTATGAGTCTGGTGTTCTCCTCTCTAACTTTTGATTAAATATCTGGGCTAAGTAAGTCTCGCTTGCTAGCCCAGATTTTTTTGATTTGCCCAAATTTCAAATTTTGATCGTAGTTGTAACTATCTGGTGAATAATCTTGATATTTTTTTAGAAAAACTTGTTATGACAAATTGGATTCGGATGGAGATCTATGACTGTAACTACTGCAGAAAAAAGAATAATCGCATTCAGTATGAACAATAATCCGGACACTTAGTGACAAGGGTGGAATGAGGATTTCAGCCTTTCGGATTTATAAAATTGCGACGGCAGAATACAGGTTCTGGATATTATTGATATTTTTACTAAATAATGGCTTGACATTCAAGAGGCACTATCTAGCATTTGCAGGCCGGATAGTGCCGGGAAGCTATTACTAAATATACCGCAATTAAACAGTTGTAGACTTTTAGTCTAGGTACATCAGCGAAATACCTACTGATTATTTTTTGCAATAGTGTATACTTGTGAGGAATTTCGTCGGTAGTATAGATTTAGATAGTCATTCGGGTGAGCACTAATGTTTACACTAATGCTTGATCCATTACCACGAATAATCACTATTTCGGTAGGTAGCCTCATCTGCTGAGCTGAAAAGCTGCCCTCAGTTAGCTTGAGATAGCAGATTACGTTCTAACTAGCTTTCTTCGTATAAAATCTATTCATTATTACACATGTCTAAAATTCAACTCGGATTGCTCAGCTTGTTTTCGGTCATCATGTTGGGTGCGATCGATCCAGCTAAAGTTGTGGCTAATGATCAACTACCCCGGACTAATTCAGCTGTAACCTCGCTAGATGATGTCTTCGAGCAACCGCAGAAATTATCTGAAAGAAATGCTGTTACTGATCTGTATGCTCAAGCACCACCGCCACCATTAGACTCCAAGCCAGAAGAAAAAACCGAAGAAAAGAAAGAAGCCAATTCCTTTTCCTCTACTTCTAAGTTAACTGGACAAGTGATTTTCGGCTTTAATTCTGTGCTATCGGGAAACAGTTTTACCCGCACCCCAATTTTTGGCCAAAGAACTCGCTTAGAGTTAGCGACAGAATTAGGCGGCGGCACCCTCACGACTCGTCTACAATCAAGTGGTCTAGGCTTGGTTAATGATAACGCCAGCAATACAGTTAATACTCCTGAGGGAACTGCTTCCTTTGCTGATGGAACCACTGACAATGCAGTGGGAATTGACTTGCTGAAATATGATGTACCTATCGGTCCTAACACCCAGTTAACCTTGGCAGCTAATGCAGCTGGTGCAGATGATTTTACCGATTCGATCAATCC
>JAGVCD010000111.1 GCA_020059425.1 Chamaesiphon sp.
AACGCCACTAGTTCGATCGCTGGCGATTGCTTTTGCAAAGCTGCCAAAATTCTGACCGCAATGACATCTTCGCCGTGACCATTGCTCAGACAAAGTAACTTCATTGCTGTTAGCCAAAAAATTCGCTATAATCAAGAATACAGCATGGGGCTGTAAAGGTTTCGACGTGTTGGCGAAAGCTGCACTGTGATTCAGGTCGAGAGGGAGTCTACTCTCGTAAATATCGGCTCAAATAAATATAGATGCAAACAACATTGTACCTTTCGCTCGTAAAGCCGCTCCTGTAGCTGCTTAAAAACACTTAAGATTAATTTCTAAGTCCGAGCATTTATAGTATGACTCCGTTAAATACTATAGATAACCCCCAACGGATGCTCTATTTAGCCGTCTTTGGTAGGCTACCTAGCTAAGATTCATCAAAGAATCCTGTGATCCGGGACAATGGATCGCTCCCGCCCCAAGGATTAGAAGGGCTAAACCTGTGAACGAGCGGAAAGTAAATACCCAAGGCGGACGGCAGTTCGACTCTGCCCAGCTCCACTATAAATTTCCACTAAAACATCAGCGACCAGCAAAATTACTATATTTTGCTGGTCGCTGTTCTACAGATGCTTATTTGTTGGTATTATTACGCCTGAAGCTGAGTTGTGCCATCGGTTGGCGAACGGGGAATGTAACACATGGGTAAGTCTATTGATTTTAACGGTCGTCCGATCCACTTTATTGGGGTTGGGGGGATTGGAATGTCGGCGTTGGCCTATGTGCTCGCCCGCCGCAATCTACCAGTTTCTGGTTCTGATTTGCGGCGCACCAATATTGTCGATCGACTAGAGTCTGTTGGCGTTAAAGTATTTTTAGAGCAAACCGCTGCCAATATAGAATTCTTTGGTGACCAGCTGCCCCAGGTAATTTGTTCTACGGCTATCAACAAAAGTAATGCCGAGTTAGCCGCTGCCCTGGCCAAGGGCTGCGAAATTTGGCATCGATCAGACGTACTGGCCGCGTTGATTGCCGAATCCAATAGTATTGCTGTCGCTGGTACCCACGGTAAAACCACTACTAGCAGTATGGTGGGGTGCATTTTGGTAGAAGCCGGACTCGATCCCACCATTATTGTGGGTGGGGAAGTCAGCACCTGGGATGGTAACGCTCGGGCTGGAAATACTGCCTATTTGGTCGCGGAAGCAGATGAATCGGATGGTTCTTTGACCAAGCACAAGCCCCAAATTGGGGTAATTACCAATATTGAACTAGATCATGCCGATCACTACGGTAGTTTAGAAGCCGTGATCAAGACTTTTCAGACTTTTACTAGTCAGTGTACGACAGTAATTGGATCGATCGACTGTCCATTGGTCACTACCGAAATCAAACCACAGATTAGTTATGGCCTAAATGCTGGTAGCAAAGCTGATTACATTGCTACCGACATTGAATACCATGCCCACGGGACGATTGCCCAAATTCATGAACGGGGCACTTTACTCGGAACTTTAGAGTTACAAGTATTGGGTGAGCACAATCTGAGTAACGCCTTGGGAGCGATCGCTGCCGCCCGCTTCTTGAACATAGACTTCACCGTGATCGGGGAAGCCCTGAGTAAATTTACCGGCGCCAAAAGACGTTTTGAACTCCGTGGCACCCACCAAAACATCAAGTTTATTGATGACTATGCCCATCACCCCAGCGAGATATCGGTCACTTTAACGGCAGCTAGGCTGCAAGTCCAATCTCCTCAGCGGGTTATTGCCGCTTTTCAGCCCCATCGCTATAGTCGAACCCTCACCTTCTTGTCCGAGTTTGCTCAGTGTTTTGCCGATGCTGATCTGGTGATTATCACCGATATCTATAGTGCTGGGGAACCAAATAATGGTCAAATTACTGGTGAACAAGTAGTGGCAGCTATCAAAGAATTCAATCCCAATGTTTGTTATTGTGCGACCCTCCCTGAAGTCACTCAGTTCATGACAGACAATTTGCAACCTGGTGATATGGCACTATTCCTAGGGGCAGGCAATCTGAACCAGACTATTCCTGACGTGATGAAATTCTATCAATAACTTCCGCCATGACCCTTCCACAGACTTCCGGTGTTAGTGCAGTGACTCCTCTTAATATCCGTCCCCAAGTTTCTTTAGCCAACTTTACTACCTGGAAAGTAGGCGGAATCGCCGAGTGGTTAATTGAACCCGTCACTTTACCTGAAGCTCAAGCGGCGATCGCCTGGGCCAAAAATCAGGATTTACCCATTACTTTTTTGGGAGCTGGTTCTAACTTACTAATTAGCGATCGAGGTTTGCCTGGTTTAATTATTGCCACCCGCCATTTGCGCTGGCTCGAAACCGAATTTGATAGTGAGACCTATCAAATCAAAGTTGGGGCTGGCAAAATGATTGGGAGCCTGGCCTGGCAAGCCGCTCGCAAAGGCTGGACGGGCTTAGAATGGGCCGCTGGCATTCCAGGCACTGTGGGCGGCGCAGTGGTTATGAATGCTGGTGCCCACGGCAGCAGTACTCAAGAAGTGTTAGTCCGCACCCAAATTTTGACCAATGCTGGTGAAGTAATGGAATTATCACCAGCAGCACTGGAATACAGCTATCGGCACTCTAATCTACAAGATGGCGACCAACTGGTCATTTCGGCGACTTTACAACTGCAAGCAGCAGAAAATGCGGCGGCTGTAATTAGCAAAACCCAAAAAGACTTAGAACGGCGACACACTAGCCAACCTTATGACCAGCCAAGTTGCGGCAGTGTGTTCCGCAATCCGCTACCCCAGTACTCGGCTAAATTAATTGAAGAGCTGGGACTGAAGGGTTATCGGATTGGTGGGGCGGAGGTTTCTGAACTCCATGCCAACTTTATTTTGAATCGTGGTGAAGCTACTGCCACAGACATTTTTAATTTGATTAATTATGTCCGCGATCAAGTGCGAGAGCACTATGCAGTTGAGCTAGAAGCCGAAGTGAAAATGCTGGGTGAGTTTCCCGCACCTTAGGGGTACTCTAGGGTGGGGTCGAACTCCTGTAAGATCAATTAAAGATTTCAACTGAGTAGATATATGACACAAGGTAAAGGGTTTGGTGGCGGTTTCGGTTTAGGCAAAATGAAAGAGCTAGCCGATGCCTTCAAAAAAGCGCAACAGGTGCAAGAAGATGCCAAAAAGTTGCAAGAAGAATTAGAAAAGATGGAAATCTCTTCTGCGGATGGTTTGGTCGTAGTGACGCTCAGTGGTAATCAAGAACCACGCAGCGTGGTTATTAAACCTGAGGCGATGAGTAAAAGTGCTGATGAACTTTCGGCGCTAGTAATGGCGGCGATGACCGATGCCTATGAGCAATCCACTGAAACAATGCGGGAACGGATGGAATCATTGACGGCTGGCTTGAATATTCCGGGCTTGTCTTAGATATTACTGGTATCGAGAATTTGCTGATAGTTTGATGGGCGACTGGCTAATTCAATGCTGGAACGTCCATCTTTGTTTTGAGGATTTTTGGTTTTGAATAATTTTTGGTGCATATATGGCAACTAAGCTTCTGTTTGTCTGTTTGGGAAATATCTGTCGATCGCCTGCTGCTGAAAATATTATGAACCACTTGGTACAAGCTGCGGGCATTCCGGCTGGGGAGATTGTTTGTGATTCGGCTGGCACTAACAGTTATCATATTGGTGACTCACCTGATCGACGAATGCAGGCAGCCGCTAAAGAAAAGGGGATCTCAATGGTGGGTAAAGCCAGAAGCTTTACAGCAGCGGATTTTGAGAAGTTCGACCTGATTTTGGCTATGGACAAAGAAAATTATCGAGACATTCGATCGCTAGACCCCCAAGGGAAATATGCCGATAAAGTGCAGATGATGTGTACCTATGCCAGCCAACATGCAGATCAAGAAGTACCTGATCCTTACTACGGTGGAGCTGCTGGCTTTACTCATGTAATTGATCTATTGGTGGATGCCTGTGGTGGTTTGTTAGCTACGATTAAAAAATAATTGCCAACAAGCTTGGAATTCAGTGACAATCATGCTAGGATTGTAAATCGTGAGTGACACGGGTCGATGGCCGAGTGGTTAAAGGCGGCAGACTGTAAATCTGCTCGGGTTCCCGTACGTTGGTTCAAATCCAACTCGGCCCACTCACGAAAGTTAAATGGGCGCGTCTTAGAAGTATCCTAAGACGCTTCTGTTGCGCCCTTGTAGCTCAGCGGTAGAGCACTTCATTGGTAATGAAGAGGTCATGGGTTCAAATCCCATCGAGGGCTTAGTCCGTGGAAAGACTGCTATAGAAGCTTTTTGGGAATCAAACCGATTTTTAGACAGCTGGTTTCCGCTGTAAATATACGTTTCAGCACAGCTGTTAAGGTTGGTTTGGGTAAGTACGACGACCCATGATCCGACCCATGCTTTTATGAACGTCGAAAAGACTGGCAATTCCCTAAGATTGCGCTGGTGGCATGAGGGAAAAAGATACAGCCTCAGCCTTCAACTGAAAGACACTGCAATTTATCGCGCTTATGCCAAAGAAATCGCGGCTCGCATTGAAAGAGATATGCAGGCTGGCTATTTCGATCGCATGCTGCTCAAATATTGATCGCACCAGCTGGGGAACAATGCTAGCCACAGAAACATATCTCCCATGAATTAGTGAACAGACTATTTAATATTGCTCACCTTAAGTGCTTCCGCAACTAGGTCGCAAGTGGGCTTTGCTGGATTAGGAGTCTTGATAAAAGTCTTCAAGCAAGTAACATTAGCCTCAATTAATTTTGCCTGCTCTCCAGTTAGGGGAGTATTGATACGACGACTGAATTCAGCGGCAGTTTTATAGCCATCAACGGCCATCTGAAAGGTTCTCAGCCTCGTTTCTAATGTTTTTTTAGGATCATTTGTCTTCACGTCAGACCTAGCTTGTGCAGAAGCATAGGCTATCAATGCTTCGTTAGTAGGCATAAATAAAGCTGATTCAGCAAAGAATTTTGTGGCTGCGCCCCATTCTCCACGTGCTTCTGCTTTGCTCGCTAAGTCATATAAAGACTTAGATTTCTTGTAACTACTCAGGCTGAGTCACGGAAGACTGAAAATCACCAGAGAACAAAACTATAAAAGCCTCCAAGATATTGCAACTTTGTTTTCTGAGCGTGGA
>JAGVCD010000411.1 GCA_020059425.1 Chamaesiphon sp.
CGATCGTAAATTACGACAGTATCGTTCACCGAAAAACCAATAATCGTCAAGATTGCTACCACAAACAAGCTATCGACCTCAACGCCGTTGGTCAGACCCAAGATAGAAAAAATGCCCACTGTAATAAAGACATCATGAAATAGCGCTATGAAAGCAAAAAAAGCGTAGTCCAGCTTGAATCTGAATGCCAAATATAGGAAAATCCCCAGAAAAGAAATGCCGATCGATAGCAATCCATTAGTAAATAACTGCTTACCTAAGGTGGGGCCGACTGTATCATTTTGGGTCTTTTTCGGGTCTAGCTTGCCAATTTTTTCGGCCAAGGCCGCTTCTAATTTCTGCCGTTCCGTTTGTTTTAGTTCCCGAGTTCTAATAGTAATACCTGTTTTATCGACAGGCTGTACTGTGCTACCCACCAAACCTTGACTCTCCGTTACTTTCCGCACGGCATTGATATCGATCGGCTGCTGACAACTATTGGGAGCAGTACAATCTAATTCATATTGCAGTTTACTGCCGCCAATAAAGTCTAGGCTGGGACGCAGCGGGGCACGGATATCGGGGCGACTCCAAGAAATAGCCATGGCTGCAATGCCAGCTAAAATGACCATGGCAGAAATGGTCCACCAGATGCGGCGTTGCTGAATAACTTTCAGTTTCATAACTTGCTGGGTAAGGGTGAAATTTAAACGGTGGGTTCAGGGAGCTTGGGCAGATTGGGACAAAACAGCTGCGGACTTTGACGAAGGCTGGGGAAGCCCAGCACTAGCAATAACAAAAAAGTACGACTACAGGTCAGAGCTGTGAACATACTGACAATCACCCCCAAACCGAGGGTAAAAGCAAAGCCTTTTAGTAAGCCGGTGCCTAGCCAGAAGAGAGCGCCACAGGAAATCAGCGTGGTCAGGTTACTATCCAAGATGCTAGAGAAGGCGCGGTGAAAACCTGATTCAACCGATCGATATAAGGTTTTTCCGGCTTTTAGTTCTTCGCGGGTGCGCTCAAAGATCAAGACGTTGGCATCGACGGCCATCCCAATACTTAAGATAAAACCAGCAATCCCGGGCAGCGTGAGCGTTACGCCCAAAATATTAAAGACCGCCAGACTGAGCAAAGTGTAAATCAGCAGAGAAACATTGGCAACTAAGCCCAGTACCCGGTAGTAAACAGCCATAAAGATCAATACCAAAGTCAATCCACCGCCTGCTGCGTATAAACTACTTTTGATACTTTCTTGACCCAGTGTGGCACCCACTGTCCGATTCTCGACAATCTCGACGGGTAAAGGTAAGGCACCACCGCGCAGCTGTACGGCTAAACTTTCGGCATCTTTGGCCTTAAAATTGCCGTTAATAGTAGCGCCCCCACCGGAAATACCTGAGGCTTTGTACTGGATATCAACGATCGGACTGGATATTAACCCGCCATCCAAAAATATCCCAATACTGCGGCCAGTACCAGCTAGACTCTTAGTCAAATTCGCAAAGGCATCACCACCAACTGGATCAAACTGCAAAGCTACATCCCAAGCATCTGCAGAATTGGGCGCTGGCCGAGCTTGAGCACCAGTGAGATTTTTACCGCCGAGTTGGGGTGCTGTGAATAGTTCAGCGAGCGCTTCATTACTTTTTTTCAGCTCTGCTTTAGCCTTTTCGATCGCCTGTGGGTCTTTATTCCCAGATTTTTTCAAGACGGCCATTTGCACCTGAGCAATCTGGCTTTGTTGACTCACAGCTTGAAACTTTTCTTCAGTATCCGGCTTTTGCTCCCGGAAATCTAACTGTGCCGTACCACCCAAAACTTTTTCGGCTTCCTGCGGATCACTGACTCCCGGTAACTGCACCAGGATCTGGTTATTGCCCATGGTTTGCACCAACGGTTCCGAGACTCCCAGTCCGTTAATCCGGTTTTCAATTACTTTTTTAACATCTTCCAAATTGGCATCAGTAATTTTGGGAATATCTTTAGTGGGCTGTACTTGGATGGTCAGCTGTGAACCACCCTGTAAATCTAGTCCCAAATTCATAGGCAGCTTGACCAAAGCCGTAATGGCGGCAACTACCAGTAATATAATCAGTCCTAAAATAAGACGCTGTTTTTGCATGACTAAGAATTTAGTAAAAGTTAACTAAGACTGGTAATTGCCTGGATCGATCGGATACTCCAGAATTGGCGGGGAACTAGCCAAAGATTACGAGCTAAAAAAGTATCAGAGATTTTCTCTTAGACATATTCTAGAGTTCCCACTAATAACTGTTGTGCCACCACAGTTTATCTTTTCCGCAGGCTGCTCGCCAAGAGCGGTACTAAGTCACCAAGATCTTAAGCAGCCCAGCGCATCCATCACCTTTAAGTACGGCTATCCACAATGTTTTTGACTGCTTCTACGATCTGGGGCGGTTGGACGATTGTCAGATATTCCAGTTTGCCATTGTACGGAGTGGGAATATCTTGCGAAGACATCCGCACTACTGGAGCATCTAATTCATCAAAACAGGTATCCATAATAGATGCTGTGAGTTCCGCCGCGATGCCGCCGGTTTTCATGCATTCTTCCACAATAATTACCTTGTGGGTTTTGCGAATCGAAGCTGTGATCGTTTCCATATCCAGAGGTTTGAGGGAAATTAGATCAATAATCTCCGGATCGTAGCCTTCCGCTTCTAGAGTTTTCAGAGCCTGCAAAACGTGGTAACGCATCCGCGAATAAGTCAAGATTGTGACATCTTTACCCTCGCGCACTATCTCCGCTTTATCTAAAGCGCAAACATAGTCTGTGTCCGGCAGATCTTCTTTCAGGTTGTACAGTAAGACATGCTCAAAAAATAACACCGGATTATTATCCCGAATGGCCGCTTTCAGTAAGCCTTTGGCGTTATAAGGCGTGGAACAAGCCACGATTTTCAGGCCGGGAACAGCCTGGAAGTAGGCTTCTAGACGCTGGGAATGTTCAGCACCGAGGTTTTTACCGACACCGCCGGGGCCGCGAATGACGATCGGAATCTTAAAATTACCGCCGGAAGTGTAGCGCAACATCCCAGCGTTGTTGGAAATTTGGTTGAAGGCCAGCAGTAAAAAGCCCATGTTCATCCCTTCGATGATCGGGCGCAATCCAGTCATGGCAGCGCCGATCGCCATCCCCACAAAACTATTTTCGGCGATCGGCGTGTCTAAAATTCGCAGATCTCCATATTTTTGGTGGAGGTCTTTAGTGACTTTGTAGGAACCACCGTAGTGACCAACATCCTCACCAATTACCAAGACGTTGCCATCCTTGGCCATTTCTTCGTCGATCGCTGCCCGCAGGGCGTTAAAAAATAGAGTTTCTGCCATGACTAAATCTTTATCGGTGTAATCAAGTTTGAGCTGCCTAGCCTACGATCTTAGCGTAGATGCGGTCTTAGATACCCAGTCGCTGATAGACAGC
>JAGVCD010000109.1 GCA_020059425.1 Chamaesiphon sp.
CGGAATGGCCTGATCGACTCCGAACCTGATCAGCGAGCCATCGCTAGGTTGCCGAGGATTATCCCGAGTGTCTTTGCTTAAATTTAATTGAGCTTTGAACAAGTCATCTTGACCAGTACCACTGAGGCTCAATGGTTTATCTTGAGCATCTACAGGTGCTCTTTGGCCATCGACATTAGTAACATCCACCTTTTGATAATTCAATCCCAGGGAAGCTTGCCAACCACCATCTTCGTAAGGATTACCACTGAGCGGTCTAGCGAAGGTCACACCACCACCCGTACGATTAATTCGGGGTGATTCAGTGCCACCTGGTAAAAATATCGGAGTTGGACCACCTTCAAAAATCAGTGATGACGATCGACTGGAAAAAGCATTAATCCGATACGAAGTACGATTAGGGTCACCGCCAATCCAAGGATCGCTGTAACTCAAATCAAATAATATGTCACGTCCTACTTGGAACTCTCCACCCAAACTCTGATTATTGCCGCCCAGGTTAGTTTGGGTATAGCCCAATTGACCCGCTAAACCATTATTGCCACCGATCGTACCCCCAGCAAAAAATCTGTTATTTCCTTGGGCTTCCACCACCCCAATTTGGACAATTACTTTATTAGGATCTTTGGTACCAGGGGCGAGGGAGAATGCCATATCTTCAAACAAACCGAGCCGATAGATCCGCCGCACGTCTTTTTCTAGCGTTTTACGATTATAAATTTGCCCCGGTTTTAGTTCTGCTTCCCGGGTAATGATATAGTCCCGCGTATTCCCTTTAATTGGTTTGCCATCTTTATCTACAGGCTTACGGTTTTTATCCAAAAAACGTATTTGGATATCTTCAATTATCCCTTCGGAGGCTATCAATACTAGTTTGCCATCCGGAGTCGGATTTTCAGCGCTAACTATTTGGGCTAGCTCGTAGCCTTTTTCCTTGTACAGGTCGTTCAGCTTTTGGATAGATGCTTTGACGATCGCCGGATTTAGGGGTTGACCATACTGAGGACGAAAAATGGCATCAATTTCAGCCGCAGACAGTACGCTCGGTTTATCACCTTGAATAGTTTTGACTGATACTTGGCGCAAAGTACCATAGGAAACATTAGGGACAGGTGGATTTGGAGTCGGCGGTGGCGGCGCGATTGTTTTTTTAGGTTGCTGATTACTATTTTTTTTAATATTAGATTTTTTATTACTGGGCTTCTGAGCCAGCTTATCAGTAGGTAACACTATTTGATTTAGTGGTACTGCTGCGGGGGTCGTGATCATTGCTGGCAGGGAAATCGGTAATACCATAGGATACCTAAATGTTAAGATCTATGAAACTTTATCTTACTTCGTGAACACTACACATTGACCGATCGGCTATTTTAGCGTTGGTCAAAAGCGTAGTCTACTTCTGATGAAATATGGATTCAGTTAGTTTTTAATTTATGAGCAAGTTGATTTTGATGAATTTTGATAAGCTGCTAAGGTAGCTGACTCATCTGCTCTAGATCTAGGACTTGAGCCAACAATTCTGGTTCCATCATTTTTTTTGCTAAGACAATCTCGCGCAATGATTGGCCAGTAGCCAGTGATTCTTTGGCCACTGCTGCTGCATTTAGATAGCCAATGTGAGTGTTTAAGGCCGTTACTAACGCTAAACTGCCTTCGGCATAAGCTCTACAGCGTTTTTCATCGGCGGTAATTCCTTGGAGGCATTGCTCGGTAAGAGCTTGCAGAGCATTTCCTAAAATCTCAATACTATGAATCAGGTTATAAGCAATTAAGGGCATCATCACATTTAGCTCCAGTTGACCAGCTTGAGCCGCCAGAGCGATCGATTGGTCATAACCCATCACCTGAAAGCACACCATCGAGATCATTTCGGCCATGACCGGGTTGTATTTGCCGGGCATAATCGAAGAGCCAGGCTGCACTGGGGGTAACTGGATTTCCTTGAAGCCAGTCTTGGGTCCGGAATCCATCAAGCGTAAATCATGGGAAATTTTGACTAAATCTTGAGCCAGATTCCGAATAGCGCCAGACACGGCCACAAAGGGAGACATGCTTTGCATCGCTGCCATCAAATGGGGCGCGGGGGTTAAAGGTTGACCGATCAATTCCCCCAAAACCACTGCAACCCGTTGCCGATACTGGGGATGAGTGTTCATCCCGGTGCCAGCGGCACTGCCTCCTAGTCCCAGGGTCATGAGGTCTTGGGCGGCGGTTTTAATCCGGCGTTGATGGTCGGTTAAAATTTGAGCAAAGGCTCCAAAACTGTCGCCGAGTCTGACAGGTACAGCATCTTGCAGATGGGTACGGCCAGATTTAACAATTTGGCTAAATTCTTGGGCTTTGGTGGTAGTGGTGGCGATCGATCTTTCCAAAGCCGGATATAAAGTATGCTCTAACGCCAACAATCCCCCCACCCGAATCGCTGTCGGAATCACGTCATTGGTAGACTGACCATAGTTCACATGATCGTTAGGGCTCACTCTTTGGTAGTTGCCTTTCTGATCGCCCAGAATTTCTAAGGCACGGTTGGCTAGTACTTCGTTGACATTCATGTGATGAGATGTGCCAGCCCCTGCCTGATAAACATCTACCACAAATTGCTCGCGGTAATGGCCTTGCAAAATTTCATCCGCCGCTGCGGCGATCGACTCACTCAACTCTTTGCTAATACAGCCCAATTCACCATTGACAATCGCCGTGGCTTTTTTGATTAGCACACAAGCATCGACATAAGTTGGCAACGGGCGGAGGCCACTGATAGGAAAGTTCTCGATCGCTCGCAAAGTTTGAATGCCATAGTAGGCATTAGCTGGTAGATCGCGCTCTCCCATCGAGTCTTGTTCGCGGCGGTAATTAGTCATTGGCTAGTAAATAAAGTGGATGAGCGGGATACTAACAGCCAGAAAAGCTAAGCTAGGGAACCATTCTACCATCGTAGGATCAATCAGCTGATGGTTTCGACAAGCTGGGGCTAATATCTGGAGTTTAGACTAATCAAAAAGGTCAAAGGTAGCCGAGGATAGACCAAAGCTACCTTTAGGGAAGACGATAAAGGTGAAAAACAATGATCACCTTCCTTGTCATGAACTTTGAA
>JAGVCD010000271.1 GCA_020059425.1 Chamaesiphon sp.
CATTTTCTTTGCATCTTAAAATTTGATCGTAGCCTATCCCAAATTCAAACCCAACTGCTCGTTTTCCGGTACTTGCCACGGCAAATCATGCACTGTGATGCCCTGTTCTTGAAAGATTTGCCGAGCATAACGAGCATTGTGGGGTGAATATTCTTCGATCGGACAATGCACAAAAAAGTAGGTATCAATATCAGCTGGCCAGGTCTGCAATCGATCGGCCCAAGCCCGCAGAAATGGCTCGTTAACTGCCTGACGAGGATGAGAGACATACCGAATCATGCTGGTGGGGGCACTGAGCAAAGGCACCTGGGGCTTTTTGCAAATAAAGGGCAACTCAGATTCGGCGGCTGTTTGATAAATCGCCTGAGTATCCAGAGTGACCTGATCGATGCCCAGACCAGCTAGCATTTTCTGTAATTCAGCACTGGCTGCTGGTTGAAACCATTCCAAATTTCGGACTTCTAGCGCCAAGGGTACGCCCACTTTGACCAAGTTGGTCAAAAATTTGCTCAAATCCGGCATCTTTTTAGGCTGATAGCCCGGTGGCAGCTGTACGAAAACCATGCTCAGCTTATCAGCCAAAAACTCATCGACTAATTCTAGGAAGTCGATCGCTTTAGGTAATTGCGGCACCAGTAGACCACTGTGGGTAAAATCACGCGGCAACTTCAAGCAAAAGCGGAAGTCGTCCGGCGTTTCAGCTTGCCACTTTTCCAGGGTTTTGATCGGCGGCACCGCATAAAAGGTAGTGTTCCCTTCCACCGCTGGAAAATATTTGCTGTAGAGGCTGAGATAATCTTTCGATCTAGTCCCGGCTGGATAGAGATCCCCCGTCCAACCAGGAAACGACCAGACCGCACAGCCCAGATGAATTGTCATGGAATCGCCATTATGTTTTAAGTTGTCAGGAACTTATCATAACGCTTGCTTACCTCTGTCCAGTTCACCACATTCCACCAAGCCTTGAGAAAATCTGGTCGTTTATTTTGGTAGGTTAAATAGTAAGCGTGTTCCCAGAGGTCATTACCCAGTACTGGGGAGAGTCCAGACATTAAGGGACTATCTTGGTTGGGAGTAGTCACAATTTGGAGCTTGCCATTTTTCAAGGCTAGCCAGACCCAACCACTGCCGAAGTGCTTA
This sequence comes from Chamaesiphon sp., assembly GCA_020059425.1. The sequence goes on from JAGVCD010000271.1 coordinate 1,141, forward strand.
GTCCCAGCGGCTTCAAACTGAGTTTTGAATTTATCGAAACTACCAAAGCTGCTATCGATCGCGGCAGCTAGTTTACCAGTTGGTTTCTTGGCACCATTGGGTTCCATGATTTTCCAATACATGGTGTGGTTGATATGACCACCGCCATTATTTTTCACGGCCTTTTGAATATCAGCGGGCAGCTTCTTAAGATTCTCGACCAAATATTCCACTGACTTATCTTGCAGATTAGGATATTTGGCCACGGCAGCGTTCAGGTTTTTGACATAGCCCACATGGTGCTTATCATGGTGTAAACGCATGGTTCTCGCATCAATATGCGGCTCCAGTGCTTTGTAATCGTAGGTTAGAGGCGGGACAGTAAATACACCTTGGCCGACTTTTGGTTGAGAATCTGCTTTAGCTGGCGTATCCGCTACTGCTTTAGTGAAAGGAATCGAGCTGCCCACTGACCAAGCCACCGCACTAATACCCAATGTCTGTACAAACTGCCGACGATACATAAAAACTCTCCTCAAATTTACACTGGAGAAATTGGGCAATACCCAAAATCTAGTCTTCAAGGGATTGTATCAGGACAAATATATAAAACTTTACAACATCCTACTTATGGCTGAAGTATTACCAAATCAGTTACTTTAAATCGCTTAATTTAATACGGGGATCAACGGCTTTGAGCAATAGATCTGCTAGTAGGTTACCCACAATCAACATTACGGCTCCCATCATTAAACTAGCCATTACTAAATAAATATCTTTGGCAGTTACAGCTTTAAGAATTAATTGTCCCAAACCAGGCCAGTTAAAGAAAAACTCGGCAATGAATGCCCCACTCAATAAACTGGCAAATTCAAATCCCAGCAGGGTAATTAGGGGGTTGATAGCGTTGCGTAAAGCATGAACATAGATGACGCGGTTTTCAGATAGTCCTTTGGCGCGGGCGGTTTGGATATAATCTTGGCGCAAAATATCTAGCATTTCGCCCCGAGCAATACGTTGTAGGCTGGCAAAACTGGTAATGCTCAGCGCGATCGTTGGTAAAATTAGGTGCCAGCCAATATCGACTCTTTGACCAAGCCAGGTTAGGTCTTCATGATAAATACTAGTACGCCCACCAACGGGCAATAGGGGCGATAAATATTGAGCCAAGATTACCAATAGTAGGGCAATAACAAAGCTGGGTGCGCCCTGGCCAAGATAGCTGATGACCCGCAAAACTCGATCGATCGCCTTATTTTGATTAACAGCGCCAATTACGCCCAGAGGAATAGCAATCAGCCAAGTAAAGATGGTAGAAGTTATAGCCAATTCCAGGGTCGCGCCCAGGCGCTGACCAATTAGCTCTGATACTGGACGACCAAATAAGATGCTTCGACCGAAGTTACCGTGAAACACCACCTGACCTAGCCACTTTAAATATTGCCTAATGGCAGTACTGAAGTCCTTTTTATCACTGAGGCCAAACTCCTCAGTAAGTTCTTGCAGACGTTTCGCCGACATCTTCGGATCTTGCTTGAAGGCATCGAGCGGATTGCCAGGAGAGAGTTGGACAATCAAAAAGCTCAACATCGAGGCCAGGAGCAAAGTCAATGCTGCCTGGAAAAGACGTTTGAGGATATACAAAAAAGTCTCATTGTACTGGAGCTGACTTAGCCACAGTAGGGATTTACGAGCTAGTGGAGCTACAGAAGACATGATACAAATTGGTTATAGATAGCCGTTAATATTCTACGACGGTCACGATCGGGACATCTGGTAACTGGGCTCGGCCACCCAGATCTTTGAGTTCGATCGCAAAGGCAAACCCCACCAATTCACAGTCAATTTTATTAATTAACTGCCCAGTAGCAGCAGCAGTCCCGCCGGTGGCAATTAGATCATCCACAATTAACACCCGGCTACCAGGCGGTAAAGCATCTTGATGAATTTCTAATCGATCGATCCCATACTCCAGTTCGTAATCAATACTATACACAGCCGCAGGCAACTTTTTGGGCTTGCGGACTGGCACAAAACCCAATCCCAGCTGATAAGCCAAAGGTGTACCAATAATAAAACCACGCGACTCAATCCCCACAATATAATCGGGTTTCAGCTCGGCACATTTAACACTCAAAACATCAATCAAACTCCTCAGACCATCGGCATCACGCAACAGCGTAGTAATATCTCGAAACAAAATACCGGGCAAAGGAAAATCTGGAATATCGCGAATTAGAGCTTTAATATCCATTACTGAGCAATTGAAATGACTGGTTAGAAGAACATATTGCCATAATCTTGCCGCAGGAATTTTTGCAAGGCACAAAAGCTCGACCAACAAGTCGGGTATCCTAGATCTATTAGAAGTTTTCTGTGTTTCTGCCAGCTCCGCTGCCACCTATGAATTCCACCGCCGCAATTGTTCCCGTTTCCACCAATCTGAATCCGTTTATCTTGAACAATCTCCCCGACATCCCCCTGGAGAGCACGGGCTGTCCCCGTCGGGCCAGGCTGGAGATTGATTTGTTTTTGCTGGCCTTAGAAGCTTTAGAGCTTGGAGGTGCCGAGCAAATGCTGGATATGGCCAGAGATTTAGAATTGGGCGGCATCATCAAAAACCGCACAGTGTTGTGGCGGTTGCGAGCAACCAACCCTCTACGGCGGGCACACAGCCGCCAGATTTTAACCATCAATGAAGCGAAGGCGATGGTCATTATTGGTTGTCAGCTAGCTCGCCGCTTAACTGTCAATATTCGGCAGTTGCTGCTAGAACATCAACAGCTCAGCGATAAATCTTTGCCTCCTGAATGTAATTTTCGGCTGTCAGAATATTTGGATTTGTTTCGATCGCATTTTCGCAGTCGGATGAATCCCCGCCGTTCACTGGTAATTACCTATGCTGATGATGAAAAACTCAACGAACTAGGTATTGATCTATTAGGGAAGCTCTTATTTTGCACTGGTACAGCGGGAATGCAAAGATTTTGGATTAGTTTGTTTGATGGAGAGTTGAAGTAATGACCACAGTCAGAAGACAGTACAGCCTACCTAATTGCTCACTGGTTTTGAACGGATTGGGAGAATTTACTCCTCCGGCTAGTACCAATGCGCGCCCTTTGATGTCTACGTTGGTTAATGCAGAATGTTACTTGGTTGGTCAAGAGCAAACTATTAATGGCGGGCTAGAGTTTCTTAAACAGCTGATTTCGACAGTGAGCAATTACACCCAAAGGCTTTTGAGTAGCTTTACCCATCCACATTTGGTGGAAGATGGGGGCTTAGTTCGCCTGGAAAAAGGTAATTTGGAACACCAGCATCGTCTAATTAGTAAAAGTGAGGGTACCACCACCGTCTGGGACTTAAGCACCGTTCAACTCTTTGACCTGGCCGAGGCGATCGATCAGTTGCTGGCTGATAGCATGACACTGCCAGATTTAGTGGTAGCACTCCGCCCCACCCCCAAAGGCCGTAGTAAAAAGTCCGGTGGTCAAGCAGCTCCGATCGGTCTCGGTCTAAGTGGTTTAGCGGCTTCGGCCTTAGCTTTTTACTTTTTGCCAGCGCCCAAAAATTTAGATCCAGTGATCTCCCGACCAATACCCCAGACCCAACCAAAATCGATTACAGCGTCTCCAATCCCATCACCGCTAGTGCCAGCGCAGCCATTTTCAACCCCACTGAGCCAACCCATTCAATCAAAACCGATCCAACCGCAGCCTATTCAACCAAAATCGCTGCCATCACAGCCCATTCCACCGAAATCGATTCCAGCTCCACCGAAGACCAGATAGTTAAATAATGTTGCATCTGACTATTTGAAGCCTCGGTCGAGCAATTATGCTTAAAGACCAAGGCTAAGCATTTGAATATAGGAAGCACCACCATGATCGAGAAGATTGTCATCACCGTTGCTGGGTTGGGTCAGTGTGAGCAAATGCTCAAAATGCTGCTCGAAATTCCGGTGATGCAACAGGCCAAAATCAC
>JAGVCD010000028.1 GCA_020059425.1 Chamaesiphon sp.
ATTAGTTATAGAATGAGTAATAGTAGACAACGTAGATAGAGGATTAAATAGTAATGATGGTGCTTGCAGAATAGGAGAAAGCAACTGAGCATAACGTTGCTCTAAATAATTAGTTTTAGCGGTGGCTCCCCACCGCTGGTAGCAATAGTAAGCTTCTTGCATATAAGTAGTAGCGATTTTTTCTTTCTGCCAAGCCAAATAAAATTTAGCAGCTAATTCGTTGGCTAAAGCTTCTTCTTGTTGGTAACCATTGGCTTGAGCACCAGCGATCGATCGATCATACAGTTCCATCGCAGTCGTATAATCTGCCAAAACTCGACATTTCTCAGCAGCAACTAGATCATACTTATGTTGAAAGTTACCCGGCATTAATTGAGCACGTTTCCAGAGCAACTGCTGGCTATGATTAACACGCCGCATTAATTGTTTTTGTTTATTACCATCACTCTGAGCATAAGCAGCTAACCGCGTCAGCGAATCGAAGATAGAAGCTTGCGCCATCCCCATTTTGGTAGATTCATAGGGCAGTTGAGCATCCGCATAGTGCAGAGCGGCAGAAAAATCTTCCCGCAAATAAGCTAAGAGATTTTTAAGGGTATATATAGTAAAAAGTGCTGCCATGTTGCCTTTCTTTTGCCATTCGGCAACTAAGACTAGTTCTTCTTGATCACTCCCCATCAAATTGTAGGGCGTGACTAAATTTTCCCGTAAATTGATTACAGCTTGTCGATGCATCATAAACAACTCCAAACTAGATTCGTCTTTGGATTGACGGATGATCTGCTCTAATTCTGGTGATTTATCAGTGATTTCAGCTAGAGAAATCCCAGCATAAAACCGCATCAGCAATGATAAGTAAGCAATAACGCCTAAAAATGTCAGATTACCACTATCTCTAGCAGCAATCATACTTTCATCAACTAGCGCAATATTAGAGCGTAATGGTTCTTTGAAAAGTTGCGAAAACCAAGGAACCGTTCCTTTTACCCTAGCCATAATCGATAAATCATTACAGCGCTCGGCTAATGATACAGCTAGTTGTCCAAAACGATAACTCTGCTCTAAATCACCTAAACTAGAGAGAATCGCACCATAGCTACCATAAAAACCAGCAGCACCTGGACTATTACCTTGCTTTAGAGTCAATTTAATTCCCATCGCAACCAAAATCACCATTAATTCTTGGCAGTAATAGAAGGCCGGAGTCATCAGCAAATCCAAAATTTCTATCACCGCCAATTGCTCAGGGGAGGTGATGACTGGCAACGCTAACAAACTAGCATCTGATTTACCCCATAGAGCAATTCTAGTAGTGACTAATGCTTGGGCAATAGTCGATTTCCGAGGCTGCACCGACAACTTAATTCCAAATTCTTGCAAGATCGCTATACCACTAGTAATTGACTGCGCATATTGCTTTTGGATAGTATGAAATTGAATAATTGTTTGGTAGGTTTTTACCCGATCGAGCGGTTTTCGTGCCCGCTCCAACACTACTTGAGCCAAGGCCGGTACTATCGTAAAATCACCATTGTGAAAGGCCGTCACCACCATGGTTTCGTGCAAGGATAAAGTCATTGAATATTGCCGTTTCCACCCCTCAATACCCAGTAATTCAGCACCAATTTGAGCATGACGAAAAGAGACACCATGAGCCATAGCCGCGATTGCTTTCTGAGCTGCTTGTAGATTCAATTGAGCCAGCACATCTCGTTCGGCTGAATTTGTTGCTGGGCCATAGAATTTTTCGGGAATGCTGAAGCGATCGATCGAATCCTGTTGACCTAATGAAAACGCTGGAATGGCTCCGGTAGACTGCCATTGGTCAAGACATTTTGCCAAGTCGAACTGAAGTCCTCCGGCGCTTTGGTAGCAATCTTCAGCATTTTTGGCCATTAGTTTGGCTACTATTTGCACGACCATCTTCGGAATAGCTGAATTCACTTGATCGGCAGGTGTGGCCAGTTTTGCTAAATGACCATCAATAAGATCGATCGGATCATCTGCTCCAAATGGCAATTCTCCTGTCAGCAATTCGTATAAAGTCACTCCTAAAGCATAAAAATCAGTGCGGTAATCAATAACCCGATTCATTTGACCGGTTTGTTCCGGCGATAAATAAGCCAACGTCCCTTCTAATAATTCAGGATTAACGATCCCCTGGGTTTCAGACGGCAACAAAGAGGCAGTACTAAAGTCAATCAGCTTCACCTGTTTGGTAACTGGATGAATCAGAATATTGGCCAGTTTGATATCCTTATGCACAATCTGTTGCTGTCCCAGTGCCTGTAGAATACTGGCTAGTTGAATGGCAATTATTAAAATATCAGTGATAGACAAATGCTCATTTTGGAGATATTTATCTAGAGATACACCGCCAAAATCTTCCATTACCAGAGCGCAACCCCGCCCATATTCCACCAAACCATAAGAAAGCACCACTCCAGGTAAATTTAGATTTTTGGTAATCGCATACTGATGACGAAAGCCAAACAGGTCTTGATCAGTCGGATACTCTGCTGATAACACTTTCACAACTACTAACCTAGGTTCTTCACCCACCGCCCAGTCTTTTTGCCAAGCTCGATATACTACAATCTTGTCATTTCGATGAAGTTCCGCTATTACATCACAACTACTAGATGCACTAAAACTATTAAAGCTGGATTTGTTTGTAGTCATGATTCACCAAGCAATCCTCTCCAGAATTATCTAACTTCAATCAACTTTTCGCAACCCTAATTTCGATCCAATAACTCCCGAATCCTCAGGTCAAGCTGCTTCAATTTTACTGGCTTAGCTAAATAATCATTAGCCCCAGCGGCCAAACAGCGTTCCTGATCGCCTTCCATCGCCAGAGCCGTCAAGGCAATAATCGGAATCTCAGCTAGTTGTACATTTTGACGAATCCAAGAAATCGCCTCTATTCCATCCATGCCCGGCATTTGAATGTCCATCAAGATCAAATCAGGTCGATTTTGATGAGCCGCCTTGTTAGAACATTTTTCCAAAATAGAAATAGCCTCATAACCATTTTCAGCCACAAGCAAATGATAGCCCTTCGCCGTCAAATAGCTAGAAAAAGTATGAATATTAGATTCATTATCTTCTGCTAACAAAATCACAGTCTGCGGAGTAATCACCAGACCATCCTCACTCAGAGAGGATATCAAATTATTATCGGGAGCAACAATCAGACTATTCTCAATCAAACAAGAATTGGGCAAACGCACAGTGAAACAACTTCCTTGACCTAGTTCACTTTGTAAACTAATAGTACCGCCATGCAGTTCCACTATTTGCTTGACCAAAGTAAGTCCGAGACCGGTGCCATCTTGCTGACGACTCAAACTACTATCTAGTTGAACAAAAGGTTGGAAAAGCTTATGGTGATCGGTACTGGCAATCCCCATCCCTGTATCCGTAACCGCTAACTCCACCCAATTCTGCTCATTCAAACTACCTGCCCCCAACTGACTCGTGACACTGAGCAATACCTGACCACCAGCGGGAGTAAATTTAACAGCATTACTGAGTAAGTTAATTAGTACTTGACGCATTCGCCGTTCATCAACAATGATTTGTCCAGACCCAATACACAATTGGAGATCTAATTGAATTTGTTTATTAAAAGCCTGTTGCTTAACAAAAACCAAACTAGATTCACACAGGTGCTCGACCGTAATCATGGCCATATCTAGTTCCACTTTACCAGCAGATATTTTAGAAACATCCAAAATATCATTAATCAAAGAGAGTAGATGTTGACCACTACGTTGGATAGTTTCGAGAGGTTTACGTTGACGGTCATTCAAAGATCCGAAGACCTCATCTTGGAGCACTTCAGACATGCCCAAAATAGCATTGAGAGGAGTCCGCAATTCGTGGCTCATGGTGGCTAAAAACTCATCTTTTAGTCGGGTTGCCCGTTGCAGCTCTAAGTTGGTAGTAGCAAGACTTTGGTTAGTAAGATGCAACTCTATTTGTACTTGCTTACGATCGGTAATATCCAGAGCAATACCAACGGTGCCAGTAATTGTTCCATCGCTATTTTTAATTGGTGTTTTAATTGTTTCGATCCAGCGTTCCTCTCCTTGGGGATTCAAAACTATTTCTTCTACTACTTTGCGTTCACCAACTTTCATGACAATAAAGTCATCAGTTCGATACATTTGGGCTAGCTCGATCGGCCAAATATCGAGATCATTTTTACCAATTAGTTCGATGGGCTCATACCCAGCTAATTCTCCAAAAGATTGATTAACCGCAATGAATCGACTTTGTTCATCTTTTATCCATGCTACATGTGGAATATTATTAAGCAATGCTTCTAGATAACTCTGCTTGAGCTTGACGTTATCAATACCTTCTTGAGACTTTTGATACAGTCTGGCATTTTCCAAGGCGATCGCTGCTTGGGTACAAAGAAAAGAAATTACTGTAGTACGATTTTCTGTGAACACATCAGCAGCCTGACGATGCTCTAGATATAGAACACCCAAAACTTTTTCTTGTTTTAAGATCGGTAACCCAAAAACGCTAGAGGGTTGATGTTTCAGCAAATATTGATCGCTAATCATCAGTGGTTTACGTGCATCGAAAATGGTTGATTGCTGATGATTTTTTATCCAGTAAATTAAATTTACTGGATAATCTTTACCGTTAGCCAAGGGTTGAGAAAGTTCAGGATCGATCGAACAAGAAGAATTAACAGTCGCGATTGATCGAATCTGCCACTGGTCATTACTATCAGGCAGTGCCAACAAACAAGTTTCAGCGCCCGAATTCTTGAGAATAATTTGACTCAGTTGATAAATAAGTTCTTCTAGATCGATCGTACTAGACAAAGCTTGAGCCGATTGAATCACCGACACCAAATCAAAAGTATGTGCCTCTTGGTTACTATTACTCTTACTGGCTAACGGATGAGTAAAAGTAGCCAAAGTAGACAGAAAATTAAAAGATGGTTGCTGGGCTTGCAAAATGGGGTCAATCAGTTGCGGGTAGCTTCGTTCTAAATCATCAGTTTTAGCCGTAGCTCCCCACCGGGTATAGCAGCCGTAAGCTTCCTGCATATAAGTGGCAGCAATTTTTTCTTTATGCCAACCTAGGTAAAATTTAGCCGCTAGTTCGTTAGCCAGGGCTTCTTCTGGCAAATACCCGTTGATTTTGGCCCCAGCGATCGCCGCCTCATAATGATCGGCAGCCAGTGCCCGTTGACCTAAAACCCGATATTTTTCCGCTTCGACTAGCTGCCACTTATGTAAATAGTTCATCGGAGCTGCCGCCGCCCAATTGGCTAACTCATGCTGATTTTCTTGCACTTGCCGAAACCAATCTTCACTCTGACTAGCAAGTTCTAATACAACTACTGTCGGAACATGAGCTAGGGAAATCAATGAATCATAAAAATAAAATCCGGCTTTAACAATTGTCCCTGCCGTCCCCTGAATCAAATCTGCCACTTGCCTAATATCAATAGTCGCTTCTGTTAACTCGCCGAGCAAAAATCGAGAAAGAGCGCGATGCAAATAGAATATTCGCTGGTGTAAATTGTTACCAGCCAACATGGCCTGCTCAATCTGCTGCTCTTGCTGTACGAGGCTGGCAGCACCTTGCCCCAACAGAGTAACCGCCGTAAACCACACAATCTCACAATAGTTAGCGTTATTAAGTCGATCGAGATCGAGTAATTGCTGCTGATAGAGTTGGGCAAGATCGGTAATTTCGACTAAAGGCTGACCACACCAGAACTTATGTAGACATAAAGCATAGCCACAATAGCCCACATGTTCTAATTTACCTGTCTCCAAACCAATCTGATAGCCTAATTGAAACATACTGAGTGTTTCCGACAGATGAGCATGACGATGGTGAAGAAACAGGCCAACGGGCACTATGATTTCAGGTATTTGGTTTTTGGTATCTGCTTCCAAGACGAACCGATAAGCTAACCGGCTAAATTCAATTGCTGCCTCCAGTTGATTACAGTCAATTAGTACACATCCATAATTGGCATAACTAATAGCAGAATCTGGACTATGACCATGCTGAATTGATAGATTAACTTGTAGGGCATTTAATAAAGGGGAAAGTGGTGAATCTACAATATGGCAGGCCGGTGAAATACTCACCGCAACCTGAATAATCGCAATTTTCTGGGCATCCACCATGGTAGGCAAATCAAAAATATCGGCAATAGCAAAATCGGGTCGATCGATCAAAGAATTTACTTCCTGAATCGCTTGCAGGATATCTCCAACAGTGGGAATATCCTGCCAATAAACTCCCAATTTTTGGAGAATGGATTTCCCGATCGAGATCGCGGCTACAAATTGCTGCTGAAAAGTTAAAGCCTGAATTTTGATCAAGTACACACCCACTTGATCAATCACCGTCCGAGTTTGCTGAATCGCTTCTGCAATGTAGTGATCCATGCGATCAAATTCACTACCTAAAAAAGCAACTTCGGCACCCAATTGATACAAGGTCAGACTGAGATCGTACTGGCGTTGCCAAGCTTCACTCCCCAGCAAATCTAGAGCAATTTCTATATATACTTGGGCAACTTGGTCGGCATTAGACCTTTTCGCTCTCTGGACAGCGACCAAGTTCAGCTCCGCCAATCGATCGCGTTCGGCCTGATCATGTATCTGGGCAATGCCATAATTCAAATGATTCACCAATACAAAAATATGCTCTTCGATCGCAGTAGCCGGAATTTTCTGAAGCAATAATTGGCCAATGTGGTAATGAACAACTGCTCTTTCTGCTATGGGAATAATAGAATAAGCGGCCTGTTGCACTCGATCGTGCAGAAACCGATAAATTCGCTCGTTCGATGGAGTAACCAACTGCGGATTAATCTCCTCCGACCAAAACTGATACATTTGACCAAACGGTAAAATCAAACCTGCTTCTACAACTGGCCACAGATCCTGAGCAGTTACCGCCGGAGACTGTTCCAGTACAATAGCTAAGATCTCCAGGTCAAATTGATTCCCCATACAAGCGGCTAACTTCAGGGCTTGCTGGGTAGCCGAAGACAATTTATGTAACTGCTGTACCATCAATTCCAATACATCAGCAGTCAAAGATAAAGATTGTAACCGTCCTATATCACATTCCCAATAACCAGCCGGGTTGAAAACAATCTCACCATCTTCGTGCAAAGCTCTAAGATACTGGGTTGTAAAGAATGGATTACCAGCGGTTTTGAGCACAATTATTTCTGTCAGAGGCATGGCTCGATCGATCGGACAATGCAAGGTATCTGCTACCAAGCGATTAATATCCAAAAAATCGAGGGAAGCAAGGGTGATAGTCTGGACAATTTTTTGAGACTGCCGTAATTTAGCCACAGTCAATAACAGAGGGTGAGAAGCCGACACTTCATTGTCTCGATAAGCCCCTAATAACAATAAACAGCCTTTACTCCCCATCAATAGTTCGATCGAATGGAACGAAGCCGCATCCGCCCACTGCAAGTCATCTAAAAAAATAGTTAGAGGACGCGCTGGAGTCGCAAAAACTTCAATAAATTTCTGCGCTAACCAACTAAAACGATTTTGCCCCAAGATACCCGATAAGTCTGGTGCCGACGGCTGAACACCAATTATTTTCTCAAGATCAGGAATAACCTCAATCAAAACCTGACCATTTTCCCCCACAGCCTCCAAAATTCGGCTTTTCCATAAAGCTAATTGGGCATCACTTTCGCCCAATATTTGGCCGATTAAATCTTGAAAGGCCTGAACAAAACCCAAAAGTGGAATATTTCGATTAAATTGATCAAACTTTCCCTTAATAAAATACCCCTGCTGCCGGGTAATTGGTTTATGAACTTCATTAATGACAGCAGTTTTACCAATTCCTGAAAATCCGGCCACTAATACCAACTCGGTGCGTCCTACTACCGTCGTGGGTGATGCTACACGATTCTCCCTCGGAGACGCTACGCGATCGAAAGCATCCAGTAAGGTTTTGACCTCCACCGCTCGCCCATACAGTCTTTCGGGGATGATGAAGCGATCAACGAAATCCCGTTCTCCTAATTCAAACTCCGTAATTGCTCCAGTAGTGAACCATTGACTTAAACACTGTTCCAAATCGTACCGGAGTCCCAGCGCACTTTGATAGCGATCCTCGGCATTTTTGGCCATCAATTTAGCAACTATCTGTGCCACCACCACCGGAATATTTGGATTGACTAGTTGCGCTGAAACCGCACTATGAGCCAAATGACAATAGACTAATTCCAGCGGATCATCAGCATCAAAAGGCAACTTGTTAGTCAGGAGCTCGTATAAAGTCACTCCCAAAGCATAAAAATCAGAGCGGTAGTCAACGCCCCGATTCATCCGACCAGTTTGTTCCGGCGACAGATAAGCCAGAGTTCCTTCTAATAGGCTGGGCGGGAGTAGCTTTTGGGTAACACGCGGCAATAGAGAAGCAATACTAAAATCAATTAATTTTACCTGCTGAGTCGCAGGATGAATCAAAATATTGGCTGGTTTGATATCCTTATGGACAATTCCTTCTTGCCCCAAGGAATAGAGAGTATCGGCAATTTGAATAGCAATCTTTAAAACATCGGCAAGAGCCAAACAATGGTTTTGATGGTACTGTGCCAAAGAAATACCACCAAAATCCTCCATCACCAGAGCATAACTTTGACCATATTCTTCTAAACCATAAGTACACAAAATTCCTGGTAATTCAAGATTCTTAGTAATTGTGTACTGATGACGAAACTTCAGCAGCTCTTGGTAAGTAGGGTAGGCCGAAGACAATAGCTTAATCACTACCGGGCGAGGCGCAGTAACGAACGCTCCATCCGTCTGAATAGCACGTATCACAACAGTTTTGGAATCTTGATAGAGCTGCTCAACATAACAATAGCCAGAGAGATTAAATGCAAATTTTGTAGTGGTATTCATATAATCGAGTATTCAATAGCCTATTAACTCTCATTAATTTCTCGTTGAAATATTAGTGTAACATCCCCTATCGACTGTTTTTAGCAACTTGTAAATACTGCTGAATAGTACGATTCAGTTCTTGCAATTTAACGGGTTTAGTCAAATATTCATCAGCGCCCACAGCTAGACAGCGCTCCCGATCACCAGCCATCGCCAAGGCTGTTAGGGCAATAATCGGAATTTTGTCAAATTCTGGCTGGTTACGAATATGCGCAATGGCAGCTAGTCCGTCCATTTTTGGCATTTGGATATCCATCAAAATCAGATCGGGCAGTACTGGTTGAACTTGATCGGGGGCGACACCTTCCAGAATAGCCAGCGCTTCTAGTCCATTTTCAGCCACTATTATTTGGTAGCCTTTGGCAATCAAATAGTTAGAAAAGGTACTAATATTATCGGGGTTATCTTCTGCTAATAAAATCAAGGATGATGTTCCCAAGGATTCTTGGGCTGGTGACGATAAAGGAAGAGAAATCAAACTATCGATCGACTGGATAATAGGCCGCTCACTAAGAGAACAACAAATATGGGGTAAGCACACCACAAAACAACTACCTTGGCCAACTTCACTCTCCAAACCGATAGTGCCGCCATGTAGTTCCACAATTTGCTTCACCAAGGTCAGTCCTAGACCAGTACCTTCATACTGACGATTCAGACTACTATCTAGTTGGATAAAAGGTTGAAAAAGTTTATGATGATCAGCGCTAGCAATCCCTATCCCCGTATCGATTACGGCTAATTCCAGAGCATCCCCGTCTACCTCATTTTTTAGTTGGGTCACCCGCAAAGTAACCCGACCACCAACGGGGGTAAACTTGACTGCGTTATTTAATAAATTAATCAACACCTGACGCATCCGCCGTTCATCAACAGCCAGCTGCACAAATCCAGGGGGTAACTGGACTTCTAGTTGGATCTGTTTATCGTGAGCTGGTTGCTTGACAAAAACTAAGCTGGATTGGCACAATGCCGCCAGATTGACATCACTGATATTGAGTTCTAGTTTGCCAGCGGATATTTTAGAAACATCCAAAATATCATTAATTAGGGATAATAAATGCTCGCCACTACGTTCGATCGTCGTGACATGTTTCAGTTGGCGTTCGTTGAGAGATCCAAAGACTTGCTCTTGCAGAATCTCCGACATGCCTAAAATGGCATTCATTGGGGTACGGAGTTCATGACTCATGTTTGCCAAGAATTCGTCTTTGAGACGGGTGGCTCGCTCCAGTTCAATATTATTCGATTTCAACCTGTCGTTGGCCTGGTGCAGCTCGATCTCAGCTTGTTTGCGACTGGTAATATTGCGCACTTGTACAAAGTTATATTCTTCACCCTCAAACTCAATATAATTTAGGCTTAGTTCGACGGGATAAGGTTGACCATCTTTGCCAAAATGCTCGCTTTCGATCGATAAGGTGCCAACTACTTTGAGATGTTGCCAGTGATTAGGCCAAGATAGCGCTGAGATCAACTTAGAATCATCAATATCCCAGACATGCAGAGTGCAGAATTCGGCTAAAGAATAGCCCAACATCTGACACATTGATTTGTTACCGTACTCAAAAAGTCCATTTGGTAGAATCCAAGCAATGCCATCAGCAGAATTGTCTACTGCAAATTGGGTAAACTTGAGTTCTCGTTCAGCTTGCTTTCGATCGGTAATATCTAAAGCAATTCCTACAGTGCCGGTGATTTCCCCATGGATATTTCTCATCGGCGTTTTAATTGTCTCGAGCCAGCGTTCCTCCGCCGCAGAGTCCTGAGCATTTGATATTTTTTCTTCTACAACTTGGCGCTGGCCAGAGTTAATTACGAATAAATCATCGTCTATAAATTTCTGAGCTACATCAGCTGGCCATAAATCCAGGTCATGCTTACCAACTAGCTCACTAGCTGCATATCCGACTTGCTCCGCACAAGATTGATTTACTGAGATGAATCGGCCACTTCGATCTTTCAGCCAAGCCATATGAGGAATGTTATTGAGGAGTGCTTCCAAATAATTTTGCTGAAGTTGGGCATTAGTAGCGGCTACTTGAGCTTTCCGATAAAGCTGAGCATTCTCTAAAGCACTCGCAGCTTGGGTACAAAGAAAAGATATTACTGTTTCATGGTTTTCAGTAAAAACATTAGCAGCATGAAGATGTTCTAGATAGATCACCCCCAGAACTCGCCCTTGCTGCAAAATTGGCAATCCTAAGATGCTCTGGGGCTGATATTTACTTAAGTATCGATCGGTAATTTTTAACGATTCGCTAACAGCTCTAGAAATGCTCTGCTGATGATTTTTAACCCAACAAACTAAGTTTTCAGGGTACTCAATATTATTCTCAGACTCTGAGGGAGATACCGCAGCCGGAATCGGAACTAGAGCAGCCGAGTTAGTTACGGTATTCACGGTTGTCGTGCTACTTAGTGCTCGTACCTGCCAAATACCATCATCATTGGGCAAGACCAGCAAACAGGTCTCAGCACCAGAATTTTTCAAAATAATTCGGCAGAGTTTTTGAATTAGTTCTTCCAAATCAATA
>JAGVCD010000221.1 GCA_020059425.1 Chamaesiphon sp.
TCTGGTAACTTAGGCAGAGTACCAATTGTCCTGATTGTTGATCAAGAAAATCTAGCTGAGCGGCTTCTGGCTAAATTGGCAGGAGCAGCCAGTACTATTACCCATCCGATCGACTGCGATAAAGTCAAAAAGTTGATTCAACGCTATCTAGGTAATTTGCCCAGCGTTGAACACACTAACTAATTTAGTTTTTTAGCTAGAATGAATAATTGAGTGTGGATTTAGATAGCCAGTTGCATATTTTTTGAGTCAGCTGAGTTTCTAGACCTAAAATAAATATATTAGGAATTACTTGTATGTGGTTTTCTTGGTTTTTATTGATAGTATACGGGGTCGTTGCCTGGAGATTCTGGCAGGGGTTTTCGAAAACCCATTTCAATCGTAACTTGGGTAGCCGTCTTAAGCTTTCCTTGCTATGGCCAGTTTTTTTAGCGATCAGCAGCAATTATCGCCAAAACTTTCAGCGGGCGCTGAAAGGAGATTAAATTTAGTTCTCGCGGCGTTTTAACCGCTTCTTAGGTATCGGTGGTGTTTCATCAACTACCACTTTCCGCCGCTTGGTAGTTGAAGATGGTGGAGTTGATGAAGTCTTGACCTTAGTTGCTCTTAAACCAGGGGTAGGAACTTCTACTAGCGGCAATATTGGCACAACTGGAGTAGTCTGAGCCGGGATCGGTGAGCTAGTTGTTGTTGGCAAAATTCCTGGAAAAACAGGCAAGGAGACACCCGGCACGAAGGGAGACGGACTAGGGCTTTTGATGGAGTTGGGACTGGTCGTGCGTGGCTTAACGGTTTCTGTGTTGGGCTGCTTCGCAGACAGCTGGGCAGAGCTGTTAGGAGCTGCCATACATCCACTTCCTCCACCCAGCAAAAACGCGATTACGCTCAGAATTGGCAAGTTTCTCATAGATACAAAGTTGAATTGGCTCAAACGCTAACTCACCATATTATCACTAGCATCAAGATGATTTATTCTTCGGCGATTTTTTTTAACGTTTGTGCTCGCTAAAATTGAAGGAAACTCTAATTTCCGGAAATATCCGTTTACAATTGGGAAGATAGTCTTACGGTTATCTAAAGAACCTATGTCTGATTCTGATAAGCCAAAAATTCTGGTGCGTCCTCTTCAATACCGAGATCTTGAGGGTCTGGAACTGTTTGATGATGAATCTGGGGACGAACATCCCCAACTGAAGCAAGCATTACATCAAATAGATCGATGGTATGGAGCGATCGAATTAATCCGCAGCATTCCCAACCCTTATCAATACCGTCATAGTTTTTTGGTAGCAGAGATTGATCGGCAAATCCAAGGCATTATGCAGGTTGCCCCCTTCAACTGCACTCGCAGTACTTGGCAAGTCAAGCATGTTTGGGTGAATCGACGAATTAATGTGGCCGAAAACCTAGAAGACACAGCAGTGCTGACCGCAATGGATTGTGGTTCTCAGCTGCTGCGTTACTGCTTTGAAAAAATTGTGGAAGCCAGTAATTGGTTACTGGAGGTGGATGTTAATGATAAAGCAGCTCTCGCTCTGTATCGACACAATGGTTTTCAACCCCTGGCTCAACTGACCTATTGGGAAGTTGCCCCAGAAATTTTGCAAGAATTGAGTGTCAATGTCCCAGACTTGCCTAATTTGTTGCCAGTTCGCAATAATGATGCCCAATTATTGTATCAATTAGATACGGTGGCCATGCCTCCTTTGCTGCGACAGGTGTTCGATCGCCAGATCCATGACTTTAAAATTGATGTTGTCAAAAAAGCTGCCAAAGGCGTGCATACTTACTTTAATCGTTGTCGGGAAGCCCGTCAGTATATTTTTGAGAGTCAGCGCAAGGCGGCAATTGGCTACTATCATCTGAACTTGAGCTTAGAGGCCGAAGTCCATACCGCTGAACTCACCGTACATCCGGCCTACACTTGGCTGTATCCAGAATTAATGGCGCAAATGGCTCAGGTTTGCCAATCCAGTGGTCCGCAGCGAGCATTGCAACTGGTCTCTGCTGACTATCAACCAGAACGGGAAGAATACCTGCAACGAATTGGCGCCCAACGAACTAAGCACAGTTTGTTGATGTCTCGGTCAGTTTGGCACAAAGTGCGGGAAGCCAAGCATTTATCGTTGGAAGGACTGCAACTTTCGGACGTACTCTCCGGATTACAGCCGGTGCGTAATCCGATTCCTAGTCGCTGGGAAAGCGCCACGAATCAGGACAAATTGAATCTACCCCGCGAGGGCGCTGAAGATTAAGGATTTTCCTCTTCACCTCGGAAGCTAAAGGCTGTTGGTCGCACCACTAGTCCCACGTCTTTCTGGTTGCGACGAACTTTCAAGGGTAGCTCGGCACCGATCCGCGCTGTTTCCACGGCACTTTGGACATCCCCAGCGCTGACCACTTTTTGATTATTGACAGCAATAATAATATCGCCAGCTTTAATACCGGCTTGGGCGGCGGGTGAGTTTTTCATTACTCTGGCGACCAATACACCCTGACGAATATCGATCGATAGCTCCGGGTTAGCCTCGGCATTGATCTGTTTGCGCAGTTGTTCAGTCAGCGTGATCATTTGCACACCCAAGAAAGGATGCTCTGCTTTGCCCTTGGTGGCTAACTGGTTGGCAATTCGTTGTACCTGATTAATGGGAATGGCAAATCCCAAACCTTGGGCATTTCTGAGAATGGCTGTATTCATGCCAATGACTTGACCACTGGCATTTAAGAGCGGTCCGCCAGAGTTGCCGGGATTAATCGCCGCATCAGTTTGAATATAATTAACCCGTTTTTGAGGATCGCCCACCTGGCTGCTTGATCGACCAGTAGCACTGACAATACCCGCTGTCACAGTATTATCTAAGCCCAAAGGATTACCGATTGCGATCGCCCATTCCCCAGGCTTAATCTGTTCGGAGTTGCCCAACTTGACGGTAGGTAAACTATTACTATTAACCTTGACTACGGCCACATCTGTGATGGGGTCTTGACCCATGACCTTGCCTTCTAATACTCGGTTATCTTTGAGGGTCACGCTCACTTTGTCAGCACCCTTGACCACATGAGCATTGGTAATAATTAACCCGTCAGCATTAATGATAAAGCCAGAACCAGTGCCCTGTTGAACCTCTCGATCACCGCCACCCGGCTCCTCTTCAAAAAAATCACGAAAGGCTTCCGGGACGCGGCTAGTCCGGGCGGTTCTGGAAGTATTAATTCGTACCACCGCCGGCCCCACTTTATCGACAACAGCCGTAATAAAATTGCCATTGACCGAGGGGGTACTTGCTGGTGGAGCAGCGATCGCATCAAGCATCGGAGCATCTTGCTTGGCCGCTAAGTAACCGATCGAAGAACTAGCGATGGCACTTAGTAATAAGAGCGACCAGTAACTACGCCGCTTCGGTGGGATGGCTGACAGATCAACATCTAATTTATCTGGGGACTCTGGCATAAAGTTTTCCTCAAGACCGGCAATAACAATAAGGTGCTGGTATCTAAAGCTAATATTTGAAAAATGAGTAGCACTAGGCATTTAGATGCCGACGTGATCATCACTCAATCTACTCTTGATAAGTTGCTTTGACGGCTAGATCTGATTTTTTGTTGCTGAGCAACGCTAAACTACCGCTGTTTGTTATAATCAACATCGAACTGGAGAAGTGGCAGAGCGGTTGAATGCGGCTGACTCGAA
>JAGVCD010000381.1 GCA_020059425.1 Chamaesiphon sp.
AATGCTGGGTGATCATTTATCCGAAGGTCACGACGAAACCAGATTATTGATGTTTTCGGCGCTGACATGGGATGATTAAATCATCATGCAGGAGATTAAGCGCTTCCAAATCCGAGGAGTTCCGGGCGAGGTTGTGCGCACCCGTTTTGCTGACCGAATCGTGGATTATTGGATGCCTAGAGGTGGCAGTGACCACCTGCTGATTGCTCATGACGGCCAGAATGTCTTTGATGGGACTACAAGTACCCACCGCCGACAAACCTGGGAGATGGCGCAATCTGCAATCGATGTGGCTAACGATGCAGGAATAAAGCCACCAACAATTATCGGGGTATGGCATAGCGCGACTAAGAACAATCCTTGGGGCCGGGCAAAGGATTTAGCACCTGAAAAGTTCTTTACATCCGGTGCTTATGTAGATCCTCGTTGGACTATCAACGATCCAGAAGTCAAAATTCATTCAGATGCGTATTTGAATCAGATATTTAATGAAATTGTTCCTGCAATAGTTGGGACTTACTCCCCTGAGAAAACAGCAGTTATTGGCTCCAGTATGGGTGGTTTGGCAACTTTGTATGCAGCAATCCAACATCCAGATAAGTTTTCAACCGCACTTGCTTTGTCACCACATTGGGTGATCAGCGATGAAAACTTTGCCAGATCCATGATCGAAGCTTTGCCATTAACGCACAAAATTTGGATGAGCCGTG
Organism: Chamaesiphon sp.; assembly: GCA_020059425.1. The sequence continues at coordinate 711 of JAGVCD010000381.1, forward strand.
GAGATAAAGGGTTAGATAGAGACTATCCACCCTTGCAGAATTTTGTAGACGCCCTGATGAGAGAACGCGGATTCACAAACAACTTTGAATCTAAGGTCTACAAGCGAAGCGGACATAATGAACGTTCCTGGGCTAAGTACCTGCAAGAGCCTTTACGTTTTTGGCTTAATACTTAATTTGAAACTTTAGGATTTTTGAGGTCCCAGTTTTTTGATTAGACCCTCGAGCTACAGCAATTAACTCAAGGTTTGAGCCATTTTTAAACTCTCTTGGGTCAAGGAAAACTCTATGGAGACCATTCACGGTAGTCATATCCGTAAATGTGCGGCGATCGGATGTCCCTAAAAACCTCCAGCCTCTTCCAACTTTTCTAACAAGAAAGGCGACTTCGACATAATCATTCCCAGCAACCGATGCTGATAATTGCAGTAACTCCTCTGTCAAAAGGGTTTTACTCACCTTTCGAAGGGTAACGACCGGGGTTTGCGTCGGCAAATGTTTCTCATTAGCTTTCAAAACACAATAGGCGCGTGGTTCCAAAGTTACAGTTAAATCTGAAGACACTTTGCAATCACCATTAAGAATCGTCCACCCAGTATTTGTTGTCGATGCCTTGAAGGTGGGGCGGGATATGAGATCAGTGCCATTGAACGCGACAAGGTACTCTTGTGCATTTGCAAAACGCGAAACTACAAAGCTTCCATTGTCAGCAAATCGGATCTGTTGCACTCCATTTCGCAAGGCGGGGTTAGCTGCAATCACCTCTTGTAATGTTGTAATCTGATTTTGTAGTGGATTTGGTACATCAAAAGAACTTCTCTTGCCAATAGATGTAGAACCAATTCGCTCGGCGCTCTGCCATTGAGACACCAAGGTGGGGAACATGTCTTGGCGAGCCTCTTTATCTCCGCCAAACCCAATCATCCCAACTTCATCGCCATAGTAAAGGACAGGCCCACCTCTCAAAAGAAATAGCATCGCATTTGAAAGCTTCGCTCTCTCTAAAAGCTTCTCGGTTTCATTACTTGAAACTGCAGTGCGAAGAAAAAGTCCAACTCTTCCCATGTCATGATTTCCGAGAAATGTGGCTAATCCATACGCATTTGATGTCGGAGTTGTATACAGGTCATCTGCATTGAACAGACTTACAAGTGCTTGGCTTGAGTCTCCCGACCGTGCAAAGCCAACAACATTTTTCTGAAAGGCAAAATCTAGAAGTGAAGGAGATTGTTTGCTTCGAATAAAGCTAGATAGAACAAAGGGATCTGCATCGTAAACCTCACCAAAAATAGGGAAATCGGTTTTGCCTTTTAGTTGTGCAACCTTTTGTATTCTAGGAATTATGGTTTGCCAAAAACTTGGATTGACATGTTTCAATGTGTCAATTCTTAACCCGTCAATATCAAAGTTATTTATCCAATAACTCCAAATATCGATCCAGCCTTGCACGACTTCCGGCTTCTCGGTAAATATGTCATCTAAGCCGTAAAAATCTCCATCTAGCGATGACTCTCCATTAAATGAGGAGTTTCCGCGATTGTGATAATTGGTTAGGTCGTTGAGCCAGGCAGGATTTTTTATTTTTGCATTAGCAGGGCTCACAATTGGAATTCGTGGAAAAGATTTTGTGACCGAAAGCTTGGGGAATGTTTCTTTACCTGCTACTTTTTTGACATCGAAAACTTTTCCCTTTGCATCTTTATAGGCAAACTCATTGCTGCCAATATATCCATATTGGTTATTTTTATATTGAATAACATCAGCAGTGTGGTTAGCCACCACATCAAGAATTATCTTTAATCCAACTTTATGGGCTTCGGATACCAAAGCTTTGAACTCGTCCTCTGTTCCCAAATGTGGGTCCACGGTCATAAAGTCCAAACCCCAGTACCCGTGGTAACCAGAAGAGTTTCCCTGATAAACGATTTGTTTTACTGGTGGAGTAATCCATATCGAGGTGAAACCCATCTTCTTGATATAAGGAATTCGATTCTTTAAACCTACAAAATCACCGCCATGCCACCAACCAATGTCATTTGGCAGGTAGCCGCCTGTGAACTTTCCTTCAGTAGTCCCGCCATTGTCATTACTTGGGTCTGCATTTTCAAATCGATCTGTCATAACGAAATAGACTGATTCATCACTTTGATCGCCTCGGAATGCGGGCCTGAAAAGTGTCTCAAAATTCTCACTAGCCATTGTCGGTAAGGGCAGTATTGTCAAAGTTATTGATAAGACTAGGGCTGAAATAGGAAACTTCATCGCACAACCCAAATAGCTTGAGCTGCCTCTTGGCAACTGAAATTTAGCTTGCTCCCTTTTTGCTTTACTCCATAAAGTGTCTTAGAAACTTTATACTCAAACTCCTCAAGATTTATCTCTACGCCTGTTCGCGAAACAAAGACAATAATATGCTGCTTCTTTGATTGACGTGAAAAGATCACATAATCTTTATCTACAACAAGCCATCTGAGTCCACCATTTATGAATGCGTCGTTTTCTTTACGGATCTTAATTAACTTCTTCACTTCTTTAAGGAACGCAAGATCCCAGACACTTCGATCTTCCCAATTGATAGTTCGTCGTCCATCTTCTCCCCAAGCGCCTTCAAGACCAATTTCATCTCCTGCATATATTGAAGGAACACCTGGATACGTCAGGAGCATCGTCATCGCAGAAATATGTGCATCAACATCTCCACTTACGACGGTGCGGAATCGCGCTGTATCGTGGCTATCAAGCAAAACCATACTTGCCACAACACTCCGCCACGGTACTGATGCGTTGAATTGCTTCATGCTATTGACTAATTGATGGCCATTAATCTTTGGCATCTCGAAAGGAAGTCCCTGAAATCCTCCGCCAATCTGATTATTTTTATTTATCCAGTTCCATAGCGGGCGCATGAAACCTTGATAATTCATGGCCCCATGCCAACCTAATCCATTGAGGTCACTTGCAAAGAAGTCACCGTTTTCAGCAACTAACCATGCCTCAGAGTTTGCTTCATCCATAGCTTTTCTAATTCCATGCATAACTTCATCATGTAAATCATCTTTTCCTAATTTTCCTGTCGTATTGCCAACATCAATTCGCCAACCTGACATGCCAAATTGCGGACCTATCCATTTTTTAACAATGGAGTTTTTCCCAGAATACATCTCCTTACGCAGGGCTTTAGAGTTAAAATTTAACTTTGGCAAAGATGCTAAACCCCACCAACCCACATAACCATGTTTAACCGACTTGTCCCAATAGAAATATGTGCGCTCTTTTGAGCTCCTACTTTTAAGTGCTTTAGCAAGCCAAGGGTGTCCCGCACCGCAGTGGTTTGAGGTTAAATCACCCATTATTTTTATACCTGACTTCTTGGCTTTTTTTACCAATGAGTGAAGTCCTTGGTCTCCTCCTAAAAATGGGTCAACATGATTAAAACTGGCGGCGTCATACCTGTGATTTGAGTTTGATGGAAAAAACGGAGTGAAATAAATTCCATTTACTCCCAGATCATTTATGTGATCTAAGTGTTGCTCAACCCCCTTTAAATCACCTCCAAAAAACTCAGAACCAGTGTGCTCTCCTCGCCCCTGCGGCAGCTCATTCCAATCGCGATGATGAGCCCAACTTGGAATTTTAGATATCTCCCCCGAGCGTGCAAATCTGTCAGGAAAGATTTGGTAGAAGACTGATGAGCGAATCCAGTCTGGATATTTTGGTACCGCAACGATTCGAAAATCATTATTGCTATGTACATCATGATCGGTTAAACCAAATGCGTTAAGCCACTCGTACTTACCTTTAGCTACAAAAACAAATCGATAAATTATGTGAAGATTGACTACCTTTATTTTTACCTGTAGCCAAACTTCCTTCGCATCGGATTTCGTAAACTCTAATTCATAACTTCTGGGTTCACCATCTTCATAAACTCGAATAAATGCCTTTTCAAAGTGATAACTTTTGGGTACGCGGACTTTTAAGGTAATTTCCTGACCAATAATTGGTGCCGCATCACTAACGTAGATCTCACTCCCATCGTGGTGCGGGTGAAGATTCACTAATGTGCCCTAACCCTTGACTGATCCAGCTGTAAGTCCATTAATTATGTATTTCTGCAAGGATAAGAAGATTATGACGATTGGGATAGATGCAATTATTGATCCAGCGGCAAATGGGCCCCAATTTTGAGAGTACTGACCGCCAATAAATCCTTGTAGCCCAACTGCGATAGTTCTACTTTCCATATCGACCAGGAACAATCTAGCGAGAATGAACTCGTTAAAAGTTCCGATGAAACTTAGCAAACTAACAACCGCTAAAACAGGAGCGGCTAATGGCACAAATATCAGCCAATATGTTTGCACGGCACTAGCCCCATCAACACGGGCTGCCTCATCCAACTCCATCGGTATCGAGTCAACAAAACCTTTCAGCAGCCAGATGTTGACGCCCATGGCTCCACCCATATACACAAGGAGTAGACCTGGTTGTGTACCCAACCCAATGGCGGGTGCAAAGGTATAGACGCGCTCCATGATCACATAAACAGCGGAAAGGGCTAACAATGCGGGGAACATTTGCACTAGTAAGAGCAATTTGATTCCGGAGCGCTTACCTTTAAATTTTAAACGGCTAAAGGCAAATGCTGATGCTGCGCCAACAATAACTGATAACACCGCAACTGTTCCCGCAATTATCAGGGAGTTCTTCATCCAAGTTAAATATGGAATTGCTGGATCATTGAATAATCTTGAAAAGTTGGTGAGCGATCCAGAAGTAGGAATAAAAGAGGTAACTTGCAAACTTCCTGTTGGGTTAATTGAAGAGATAATTACAAGATAAATAGGAAAGAGGGCAAAGAGCGAAACAGATACTGCGACTATGTGTCTCCAAAGATTTTCTCTTAGCCATTTACTCATGAGAAGCTATCCAATACCTTAGATTTACGAACGCCATACAGTGAAATAGCGGCAATAATTACGAAAATTACGACAGAGATCGCACTTGCTAAACCAAGATTTTGCACATCTCCCACAAAGGCTATCTTGTAGGTATAGCTAATCAAGATATCGGTGGCTCCTGCAATATCACCATCTAATGGACTACTCGGTCCACCGCCTGTAAGTAAATAGATTAGATTAAAATTATTAAAATTGAAGGCGAAAGAAGCCACCAATAGTGGTGCGACAACTTGCAGTAGTAAAGGCAAAGTGATCTTTGAAAAAATTTGGCGGGGATTAGCGCCATCAATTGCTGCCGCCTCAGATAAGTCGGCGGGAATTGCCTGCAAAGCACCGCTACAGATTAGATAAAAGTACGGAAAACCCAGCCAAAGATTCACAATAATCACAGCTGTCTTAGCGAAGAGTGAGCTCTGAAACCAAGCAATATCAGTACCAAATAAATTATTTATCGCACCAAATTCAGTGTCAAACATGCCCGCCCAGATCAAGATACTCATAATACTTGGCATTGCATAAGGCAAAATAAAAATCGATCTATAAACTCTTCGACCCCGTAGTGGCCGATTCATAGCAATCGCCAGAAGTAGGCCTAGGGCAAATTGAGTCAAAACTGTCAATGATGCAAAAATCATGGTCCATGTAAAAACTCTAAGAAGTGGCTCGCGAATTTGGATATCTGTAAAAAG
>JAGVCD010000033.1 GCA_020059425.1 Chamaesiphon sp.
CAAGTGGCGGTCGCTTATTACCACTTGGGCAATAGCAATTGGCGGGGCGCAGTGGTTTTGCTAGGGGAGGGTCGATTTCGGCTGTTGGCCTATGCACCCAGTTATGCAGGGATTGATGTGGAGCGACTCCGCCAAGATACGGCGGTGCTATTTACCGATTTACAAGCGATCGCACCAGAGTTAGTCGGGACTTTAGTGGCAGAATTGACTAGTCAGCAACGCCCTTATCCCCAAATCCACTGGATTTGACTCTGGAGCTGGATTTCAATATTTACCATGTATTTAAACTGCTGAAACTTCTACCCATCTGACTCGTCAGGGAAAATTAAGAAGTGTTATTTGACGAAATAGCAGGTTAAGTTGTCAGTATTCACCGAGGCTGTATGTCATTTGTCCGATCGATTACTATGCAATGTGTTTTAACGCTGTCTTTATGGAGTAGTCTTTGGGCAGCTGAGGTGCCCGCCCAAAGTGCTGATCAGGGAATTAGAATTAAGGCTGCGCGCCAAGCGGCTAATTCTAAAACACAGGTAGTAACGGCTAATGATAATGTCCAAATTTCTTATCCGGCACGTCAGCTACGGGCGCGGGCAGATGTGGCTCAGTATTACATTAAAGAACAACGCTTAGTAATGACCGGCAATGTGTATGTTACCCAGGCCGGGGGAAATAGCTTGCAAGGGGAAACCATTACTTACTCAATTCGCACTGGTCAATTTTTGGTGGTACCAAAGTCGGGACAGTTGGTGGAATCTGTCTATAATTCGGTAGAAAATGGCAAAGGACGGCAGAATATCATCATTCGATCGGACCGACAGGAAGCCAATTCTAAAACGCAAATTGTGATTGCTCGCAACAATGTCCAGATTTCTTATCCGACGCAGCGCTTGCGAGCGAAAGCACAGCTGGCTCAGTACTATGTCAAAGAACAAAAGCTGGTGTTAAGCGGTAATGTAGTGGCGGTGCAGCAAGGTAATAGTATTCAAGGAGAAGTGTTAACTTACTCTATTAAGCAGGGACAATTTGTTGCTCGACCCAAGGCCGGTGGGGTGGTTGATTCTATTTACGTTGTTCCCGAGAAATAACTGAGATCGCCCGTGAAAATAGTTTTAGATAACGTCCAAAAAACTTACGGTAAACGGCAGGTGGTGAAAAGAGCCAGCTTGTCGGTCAGTCAGGGTGAAGTTGTGGGTTTGCTCGGACCGAATGGGGCTGGTAAAACCACTACTTTTTATATGGCGGTTGGCCTAGAAAAACCGACTAATGGCACGGTCTGGCTAGATAATCAGGATGTCACTAAACTTTCGATTCACGAACGTGCTCGGCTGGGAATAGGTTACTTGGCACAAGAGGCTAGTATTTTTCGACAACTGACCGTGGCTGATAACATTTTGCTCGTGATGGAGCAGACTGGGATTCCCCGGCGGGAGTGGCGGCCACGTCTCAGTACCTTGATTGAAGAATTTCGGCTCCAGCAAGTGGCTAATACCCTGGGTGGTCAAGTTTCGGGGGGAGAACGGCGGCGGACAGAGCTAGCCCGAGCTTTGGCGGCTGGCCGGGACGGTCCCAAGTTTTTGCTGTTGGATGAACCTTTTGCCGGGGTTGATCCGATCGCCGTCGCCGAGATTCAAAAAATTATTGGCGGTTTAACCGATCGCAATATGGGCATTCTGATTACGGATCACAACGTGCGCGAAACCCTGGCAATTACCGATCGGGCTTACATTATGCGGGATGGTGAAGTCCTAGCTTCGGGTACCACCGAAGAAATGTATAGCAATCCATTAGTGCGACAATATTATCTGGGCAATGAGTTCCAACTGTGATTATTTATGGTTAAGAAAATTACTTTATTAAATTCTCAAAAATTTAATTTATTTAATTCATTGTTTCCCAATGTATCGGTGATGGATCGCTACATTTTTATCCAGCTGTTACTACCTTTTTTGTTTGGGGTGGGAGCCTTTTCTTCGATCGCTACTTCGATCGGCAGTGTTTTTGATTTAATTAGGCAAGTGACCCAGTTTGGTCTACCGTTGGCCACCGCCGTAAAAGTGCTGCTGTTGACCATGCCGGAATTTTTGGTCTACTCTTTTCCGATGTCGATGTTGCTATCTACCATGATGACCTTTGGGCGGTTATCGGGAGATAGTGAAATTATTGCGATGCGCAGTGCGGGGGTGAGTGTCTATCGACTGATTGTCCCGGCGATCGCTCTGAGCTTTATGATCACTGGGCTAACCTTTTTGCTACAAGAATCTTTGGTGCCCGCCGCCAAGGTCGAAGCCGCCAATACTTTATCCCAGGCATTGAAACAAGATAAACCAGCTTTTAAGCAAGAAAATATTATTTATCCAGACTATGCCGATGAAGTCGGTGCTGATGGCAAAAAAACCCGTAATTTAGTGCGCTTATTCTATGCTCGGCAATTTAATGGCAAAGAAATGACCGATGTGATGGTGGTGGATAGGTCGCGTAGTGATGTTAGTCAAATTATCAATGCCAAATCTGGTCAAATGAATTTGGGCGAAAAAACCTGGGACTTTTCCAACGGCACCATTTATGTGGTTGATCCCAAGTCGGCGAACTCTACCAAGAGCCAGTTTGAGCATTTGAATGTTTATTTGGGTAAAACGCCCCTCGATTTGGCTGCTCCCGAACGGAAGCCAGAGGATATGAATATTGCCGAGAAAATTAAGTATTTGGATGTCCTGCGATCGAAGGCTGATTGGAAAGCCTTGAACACTTTTCAGATTAATATTCAGCAAAAGCTGGCCTTGCCGTTCGTTTGTTTGATTTTTGCTCTAATTGGCTCGGCAGTTGGTATCCGACCACAACGCGGTGGTAAAGCAACTAGCTTTGGGGTGAGCTTACTACTAATTTTTGCTTATTATTTAATCCTGACAGTGATGGGGGGCATGGGAGAGGCTGGTTACTTATCGCCCTTTTTTGCTGGCTGGATGCCGAATATACTAGGAATTGGAGTCGGCATTTATCTACTAACTAAGACGGCTCGCTAACATTTCTGAAGGTGGAGCCAACACCAATTCGACACCATTTCAGTCAATTATCTTAAACTGGTCTACCAAATCGATGAACCAAGAATTGATTGATCACTTGCTGCTGGATTTGAAAAATACTGATGCCGGAATTCGCGATCGAGCAACTGCTCAACTATGGCGAATTTGGTTTTGGCAAAAAGGTAAGGCTGGTCTAGCCCAAATTGAAGCCAGCGAGCAACTGGCCGCCAGCGGCGAATTAAGACGAGCGATCGACACTCTCACTCAACTCATTATTGATTTGCCAGACTTTGTCGAAGCCTGGAATCGGCGGGCTGTTTTGTACTACATGAACCAGGAATACCACTTAGCCATCGCTGACTGCCAACGGGCGATCGACCTCAGCCCCGGACACTTTGGAGCCTGGCATGGCTTGGGCTTATGCCAGGCCGCTTTGGGGAATTATGCATTGGCTATCTCGGTACTGCGCCAGGCTCTGCAGATTCAGCCCTATTCGATCGAGAATCAAAGGCTTTTACTCGAATGCACGGTGAGGCTGTAACAGATTACAGTTCTATTTCGGTACTTTTTACTATATTCATACCAGCAGCGGCGAACTGCTCGAAAGCGGCATTGGCCATATCGGTGTAATCCACCACCCCCGGTACAACCACTGGCGAGGTACAGTCCGATAGCAAATAAACTTTGCTGGCCAGACTCGGATCGATTTTCTGGATAGCCGTCAGTAAATCGGCTACTGTCCAAGCCACACAATGGCTCTGGGCTTGTCCGGCAATCAAGAGTTTATCAACTTTTAAGAGACATTCAATTAGTTCATTATTTTGACGACCTAGCATTTGACCAGTTAGATCGGTGGTGACTTCCGGGGCAATGGCCGAATAGTTTTCGGTGAGGGGATGATCGCCTTTGGTAATAATTTGAGGCTGGGTGTGGCGAGCGATCGCCTGAAAGAAAATAGCCTCTTCGACTGCCGGGACTAGGGCATGGCCAATGCCCCCCAACAGCGCATGGTAGGGCCAAATCGTCAGCGGGTATTTTCCAGCCAGCTCCAGCTGTTGCACATAATATAAAGCGTAGGCGGACAGCTCTGGCTGGCTGGGTAGCCACTCGCCAGCTTGCACCGCTGCTGACTGAATAATTGTCATCGGGGCAGGGTGTTCCCCAGCCAGATTAATCCAAAATAAGGGATGGAAAATCTGCCTGACCTGATGGGTGTCTAACGTTGCAATGATCTGAGTGAGGTTGCCTAGCTGTCGGTAAATGAATTCACATAGCCGGATGTTGTCATCGATCGCCCCCCGCCCACTACGACCCCCCACAAATAGCTCAAAATCTGGCTGACAAAAGGTATTTTGGACATCAATTAATAGCAAGGCTACCTGTTGCTGATCCTGACTAGCCTTGGTGATATGGTGTTGCTGTGCCCATTGGCTGGCTATGGGAGCTAACTCTTGATAAGGAACGCGCCAAATGTGACTCACTCGATCGATCACAAAATGCTGGGGTAAAGGTAAATTAGCCATTTCTGGTTCTAAATCAAATAAATATATATTTTAATTATAGTGTTATTTACCATAAATGTAATTCAAACAC
>JAGVCD010000153.1 GCA_020059425.1 Chamaesiphon sp.
TTACTTGCCTCTATTAGTCAGCGTTTACAGACTTCCCTATGATTAAAATTAGACTCTTCGATTCTCAGAAACGAATTGGTTCTGGTCTCCAAGAACTGACTGTCCAATTACCTGACATGCCCAATCAGGAATGTTTGATCGGGCGTTCTCCTACTGCTTTTGTGGTTTTAGATGGTCAAGAAGTGAGCCGGATCCACGCTAAGATCTTTGCTCATGATGAGCAGTATTATTTTGAAGACTTAGCTAGTAGTGGTGGTTCTTGGCTAAATGACCAAGTAGCAACCGCCAACCGTCAATATGCTTTAAAAGTTGGCGATGTCATTACCATTGGTCGCTTTGTGATCATGATTAGCCAAATTGGCGATCCGGATCAGTCTACTATAATGGTGACCAGACCGGAGCCTACTCCAGAAGAGTATATGCCCGTGTATGCAGTTAAACCCCAACGATTCACCCGTTGGCGCAAAGGGGATATCACCTTGACTTGCATGGAGGTGATCAGTGAAACTCATGATGTTAAAACCTTCCGACTAGTAGCCGATCCACCAATTCTGTTTAGTTATCAGCCCGGGCAGTTTATCACCCTGGATCTGGAAATCAATGGTGAGGAAGTTTTGCGCTCCTACTCGATTTCTTCGACTCCTTCTCGTCCCCATAGTTTAGAAATAACTGTAAAACGAGTGCCTGCGGCTAGCCAGGATCTCCCAGTGGGGCTAGTCTCTAACTGGTTACATGATAATGTAACCGTGGGTAGCCAGCTCAAAGTCAATGGTCCACTTGGTAAATTTTCTTTTTTCCAATACCCTAGTAGAAAGTTATTATTTATTTCTGGTGGTAGTGGCATTACACCAATGATGGGTATGTCTCGCTGGCTTTGTGACACTGGCGCCGAATGTGATGTGGCGTTTTTCCATAGTGCCCGCACTCCTGCCGATGTGATTTATCAGCAAGAGTTGATGTTAATGTCAGCTAGACACCCTAATTTTCAACCGTTTGTGACAGTAACCCAGTCGCAATCTGGTCAGAGTTGGCTAGGCTTGACTGGCCGGTTAAATCCCGAAATGTTGAAATCGGTGGTACCAGATTTTCTCGATCGCATGATTTTCGTCTGCGGTCCAGCTCCTTTTATGTCAGCGACCAAAGATTTGATTGCTAGCTTAAACTTTCCGATGGAGCGGTATCACGAAGAAAGCTTTGGTGCTCCTAAAAAGAAACCGCTGTCCGGTTCACCCACTGGACCGCATGGTCTTGACGAATCTCCCCAAGGTAATAGTAGTGGCAATGGTGGACTCCGAGCCATGTTGAAAAATTCCGACACGGCGGTTCAAGATCCTGGTCTGGCAACATCGGCAGCCCTGAATCAAACCGAGGCTACCCCCAGAAAGGCTCCTAACTCCACTGCAGTAGCTAGCTTAATTGCTGTGGTTTTTCAAAAATCAGCTCAGCAAGTTGATGGTGATGGCGAAGAATCGATCTTAACAATGGCTGAACAACAGGGAGTAAAGATTCGCAGTAGTTGTAGGTCGGGTGCTTGCGGAACTTGTAAGAAGAAGAAAATTTCAGGCACTGTGCAGATGGATGATTTTGATCCAGATGCTTTGGAACCGGAAGAGCAAGAAGCAGGCTACATTCTTACCTGTGTGGCTTTTCCGCGCGACAAAGTAGTGATGGATGCTTAGTTGTAATCTATAAAAGGCCGAGCTGGGGGAAATAATCCGGTTTCCCCAGCGAATTAAACTCTATCTTTACTACGTTCTTTAGAGGTGTTGTACCATTTCTGATTGGTCATAACGCACCTTGGGCATAGTGGCATATTTATCGTCACTGGCGCGGTAGCCAGCTGGACAGACTAAAACAGAGGCATAGCCCAGAGCGGTGAGACCCAGTATTTCATCATATTTAGCCGGGTTAAAACCTTCCATTGGACAGGTATCAATACCTAACATAGCTGCACTGGTCATAAATTGTCCGATAGCAATATAAACTTGGCGAGTCGCCCATTCATCTAAAGTAAAAGATTTATTAGGATTAGCCAAAAAGCCTTTAATCATCTTGGTTAAGCCAGCTAATCCTTCCAGGGGCACGCCGCGTTTGTCAGACATACTTTGAATATACCTATCAACATCGACATCGCTCATATCTTTTTTAATCGCCAATACCAACAAATGAGAGGCTTCCACGACTTGAGCCTGATTCCAGGAATGTTCTAGTAGTTGTTGTCGCAAATTGGGATTATCAACCACAAAAAATTTCCAGGGCTGCAGCCCAAAAGACGAGGGACTGAGCACTAGACTTTGTTCCAAAACATTCCAGATCTCACCGGATATTTTTTGGCTGGGATCAAACTTTTTGACAGCATAGCGCCATTCTAGCTGTTGCAGGGCTTGTGCTGGGGACAGATTAACATTAGTCATGAATTTTGATCCTGATTTGTAAATATATGGATGTTGTGGATATGTTGCCAAAATCAATGATGCCGAGTGAAAGAATAATTTCTTCACACCCTAATATATCCAAAATTTCAGTTCTTTTGGTAACACAAGATTTAATCAGCTAGTGATATATTCCAAAGTGAAATAGTGGCTGATTAAAAGGCCAGGAATGCTCATGGATATTAATAATATTCCTACTCGCGATCTAATAAATTCTCCAATATGTATTTTATCCTTTGAGGAGCAAATAAATCAGATTATAACGTGGGCGAAAAGTTGCTCACGTAAAATAGTCTGTGTAGCCAATGTGCATATGTTGGTGGAGGCCGCCCAAAACCGGCATTTTGCGACTGTATTAAAAAAGGCTGATTTGGTTACCCCCGATGGCATGCCATTAGTGGTGATGCTGAAATTGATGGGAGTCGATCGAGCCGAGCGCGTAGCCGGGATGGACATTTTTTTGTCTACTTGTCAAAGAGCAGCTCAGAATGAATTGAGTATATTTCTACTGGGATCAAAACCTGAAGTTCTAGACAAAATCTGTCAACGGTTAGAGCAAGAATTTCCCACATTGATCATTGCTGGTGTAAAATCTCCACCCTTTATTCCCCTGACTTCTGATCTAGATATAGAAACTGTTCAAACCATTAATACCAGCGGCGCAAAAATTGTTTTTGTGGCTCTCGGTTGTCCCAAACAAGAATTGTGGATGATGCAGCATCGTGAGGAAATTTCAGCTGTAATGATCGGCGTTGGCGGTGTTTTCCCCGTTTATGCTGGCATCATGAAGCCAGCCCCCAAGTTAATTCAACAAGCTGGTTTAGAATGGCTATTTCGGCTTGTTCAAGAACCAAAACGGCTCTGGAAACGCTACGCTACAACTATTCCAGTCTTTTTATACTTAGCATTTAAACAGCTTGTACAGGAAAAAAACAGTGCATTGTTGATCCAGAAGAATAATAAATAA
>JAGVCD010000160.1 GCA_020059425.1 Chamaesiphon sp.
AGCAAAGGTCGGAATCATGGAGAGCGGTAAGGCGACGGCGGTAATTAGGGTGGCGCGCCAGTTGCGCAAAAACAACATAATGGTCAGCACCGCCAGCACTGAAGCAATAATCAAATCATGGATCGTACTGTCGTAAGTTTCCTTGATATAAGTGGCCAGCGTAAAAATCAGTTCTAGTTTGACATCTTTAGCCAGCGACGGTTGCAGCTTGGCGATCGCCTCTTGCACTCCTTTTTCCACCGTTACCGTAACGCTACCCGGACTGCGCAATACCTGAAAAGCCACTACCGACTTATTGTTTAACTTTGCTGCTTGACGAACATCACCATAGCTATCATCGATCGTGCCCAAGCTAGATAATGCTACCGAACCCCCTTGCGGGAGCACAACTTCATAGGTTTTTAAAATATTTACACTATCAGCGCTACCCAGCGTCCGAATACTCTGTTCACTGCCACCAATTTCGGCACGGCCACCCGGTAAATTGGTATTTAGTGTCCGAATTTGGTCATTTACTTGGGTCGCCGTAATCCCAACACCTTGCAACCGGGCGGGATCGAGATTGATCCGAATTTCCCGATCTACACCGCCAACTCGTTTAACCTGGGCAACTCCTTTCACAGCGAGTAAAGCGCGGCTAATCTTTTGATCAACCAGATTACTTATTTCTGCTGCTGTCTGTTGCTCAGAAGTCACGGCGTAGGTCATGATTGGTCCACCGGCAAACTCCAACCGTTTGACGATCGGCTCATTGATATCTTGAGGTAGATTTTGGCGGACTTGGGCAACGGCGTTACGGACATCATTAGTAGCCCGATCGGTATTGGTGCCCAACAAAAAGTTAATGACAGTCCTAGATGTGCCGTCATTAACCGTCGAAATCATGTTATCGATATTGCCCAAGGCCGCTACTGAATCTTCAATCTTTTTGGTGACCTGAGATTCTAGTTCCGCTGGACCAGCACCGGCTTGCGTCACCGTAACTGATACGGTCGGGACATCGATATTGGGGTTAGTGTCAATACCTAAAGTCGTAAAAGAAAACCAACCCACAATTGTCAACAGGGCAAATATAACAATGGTAGGAACTGGTTTTTTGACCGACCATTCCGAAACATTAAAAGACATAGGAAGCCTGAGGAATAGAGATTGTTGCTGGTCTAGAACTATTTATTGGCGGCAATCCGGACTTTATCACCATCTTTGATGTATCCGGCACCGGCGATGACGATGCGATCGCCTGCTTTCAAACCCGTTCTAATTTCTACTCTGTCGTTATTGAGCGGTTCTCCCACTTCTACTTTTTGGGCACGGACTTGATCTTCACCAGTGAGAACAAATACTAAAGCACTTTTATCGGGCTGAAACTGTACCGCTTTGGCGGGCACTGTTGTTCCCATAGCCGTACTGGTGATAATTGCCGCTTTAGCAAACATGCCTGGTCGCAGTAATTCGGTGGGGGGAAAATCAATTTTGACTATCGCTTGGCGGCTACCAGCATTCACCAACTGTTCAACATTCCGGACTTTACCTTCGATGCGTACCCGATTATCTGCTTCAGTAGTGATTTGAGCAGGTGACCCTAGATCTATTTGGGGCAGTTGGCTGGCAGGCACCTCGGCTTGTAGCTCCAGTCGATCGTTGCTAATGATCGAAAACAAAGGCTTGGAACTGCTACTAAAATCACCAATTTGGGCAATTTCTTGAATTTTGCCTTCGACTTGGGGACGGGTAATGACCCCAGCAGCGGGAGCCCGAACAATGGTTTGTCCTACTTGAGTACGTAGTTGATCTACTTTCGCAATGCTGTTGCGAACATCAGCTTGAGTGGAAACAATACTGGCCTGAGCACTGGTATTGGCTGCTAGAGAACTTTTAACACTTTCTTGAGCACTACTAATCTTGGCCTGGGCAGCACGTACCGACTCTGTTTGGGCAGATGAATCTGTCTCATATCCTTGGAAAGTATCTTGACTAATGGCACCCTGGGCGGCTAACTGTCTATACCGTTTTAATTTCTGTTGGGCTTGTACTTGTTTGGCTTTAGCTTGGGCTAAGTTAGCCAGCGATTCTTGCTCACTGGCTCTGGCTCCGGCTTCTTTGGCTTTAGCTTCGGCTAAAGCTGCTTGTCTTTGTTGTACGACACCTTGGCTAGACTGCACCTGAGCTTTGGCCTGGTTAATCTGTATCTGTAGTTCGGCATCATCCACATGTGCCAATGGTTGGCCGATCTTAACTGTTTGCCCTTCTTTTACTAAGATTTGCTTAATTTGCCCGCCTCGCTGGGGCACGATCGATATCAAATTTCGAGCGGCGATCGTCCCTTTAGCATTTAATGAACGCGGAATACTAACAGTGTCCACGATTCCTATCGTGACAGTTTGAGATGGTAATAAAGCTTGCTTACTTTTCAGAGCATCCGGTGACTGGGCAGTGGATGATGATTTTATCTGCGTGGCACCAAAGGCAATTAACCCGCCCAAACCAACGCCCAACAAAAGTGGTATTAACCAAGGCCAGCGTTTTTTTGGCACTTCTAGAAGTTGTGGTTCTTCAACCCAACTAATTTCTTCGGACTCTGTTAGCTTTAAAGATTCTTCTGGATCTATTTTTGCAAGAATTTCATCACCCATAATTGATACCTCTCTCATTTGGGGTCAATTAGTATCAATTGATACTTAAGGCTAGATAAACTATCTTGTTGGTTTATCTGACCATTTAATTTATGCTAATTAACTAACTGTTTAATTTGTTTTTACTGTAAAGGTTTTTTTGTAATCTGGCAAGCGGAGTCAATCCTTATACTGAGTTGACGGCTGTCATAGAGATTTATCAAAATTTATCTGGGAGCGGGATCTGTTGAATTGTTGACTTTTTCAGTGGTAGGCAAGTTCAGGGGCAATTGAGATTGATCAGAGGCCAGACTAGAAGACCCCGCCGCAGGAGTGGGAGAATAACTCCGAAATGTTTGCCAAGCAGCTTTGGTACCCACCCAAAACCCTTGAACTGCTGTTTGAGCCTGACCAACTTGTTTTTTAGTAACAACTAAACTCCGATCAACTTTTTCCACCACCTGCACCGCACCTTTAACCCCGCGATCGACATCTTTTTTCAAATCTCCCAACTCAGCACCAGTGAGGCGAATTGAGGCCAAGGTCGGTGGCAATTCTCGATTGAGAGTATCAAAAAACTTCTCGGCACTGCGGGCGGCGCGGGCTAATTCTTGAATTACTGGCAAGGCCGCCATGAGAACTGCCGTTAGACTAACAGCTACCAAGAACAACGAACAACCCAGCCAAAAGGTTGGATCCAAATCATTCACCGCCGAAGGCAGCACTGGGCGCAGGGTTAGATTCATGCGAATTCATATTGCTCACAACACTTTTATTTTGCACTGATTGACTGGCCATGATGCCTGCCGCTAAAGATTGTTGTACTCGATCGATCGTGATTGCCCAACTACCAACAGCCGTGGTGGCTAGTCGATCGGTTTGCAACTTCACCGTATCCGACAAATCTTCGGCCAGATCGGGCACCGCAGCAGCTACTTTTTTAAGTACCTGGCGGGTTTCTTGGCCTTTGCGCGGGGCAACCAACAAACCGGCGACTGCTCCCACCGCAGTGCCGACGATTAATCCTACTAATAAAGCGCCGCGATTATTATTTGACATATGCTAGATCCGTGCTTTCTTCTATTTTAACGATGGATGGACATTTATTGGCAAATAATCCACCGTGGCTACATTGGTTAGCGCAAACTCCCAGTACTAATAGTTGGGCGATCGCTCATGCGGCTGCACTTCAGCATGGGGATGTGGTGTTTACGCCCCAGCAAACCGCTGGCCGGGGTCAGGGAAATCGAGTGTGGCATTCGCCACCAGGAGTCTTGACGGCTAGTTTTATTTTAGATGGGGTGGCACCTCACTACTGGCCAGCTTTAAGTTTAGCCAGTGGTTTAGCGGTGATCTATGCGATCGAAGACCTGCTACCAAATTGTCGGGCGCTATTGCAGCTGAAGTGGCCCAATGATGTCTGGTGCCAGCAGCGCAAACTGGCTGGAATCTTAGCAGAAGGTCAGGGACAAAGAGTAGTGGTGGGGATTGGCTGCAACCGCCAGGTGGATGTAAGCGGCTGGGATGCCAGTATCAACCCGATTAGTCTGCATCAGATCCAGGCGATCGTCCCCAGTGAGTTGCTGATGCTAGAGCGGTTCCGGCATTATCTGTTAGAAGTCGCTGGGATGCTGACGGAAGCATCGACCAATGGCCTTACTCCTTTGTTGCCAGAACTACGTCGTCGAGATGGATTATGGGGGCAAGAAGTATGCATTGATTTGTCGCCACCCAGCCCGGAGCAACATTGGTATGGCACTGGGCGGGGAATTGATGAGCAGGGTCGCTACCAAATCCAGAACAGGGACGGCGTAGTGCGATCGTTTGCGACAGGAAGGATTAGGCTAATAACGGCAGCAGCAATTTAAAAAAATAATAGACCAAGGGACCCGTGAAAATATAACTGTCCGATCGATCAAGAATGCCACCATGTCCAGGAATTAGATCGCCAGAATCTTTAACTCCAGC
>JAGVCD010000264.1 GCA_020059425.1 Chamaesiphon sp.
GCATCGTCTGGTCAACCAAATTGAAGCCATCTTGTATCTGAAAGGCCAAGCCCTAGATTTAGAGACGATCGCCACCTGTGCCGATTGCGATCGAGATGCCGCTACCGATGCCATTATTGAGCTGATGGGTGACTACGCCCACCGAGATAGCGCCCTCGAAATCATTGAAACAATTGATGGTGGCTATGCTCTCCAACTAAAAGAATCTTTTCAGGCACTGCGAGACAAAATTATCCCTGCCGAAATTGGTACCGGCGCTTTACGGACTCTGGCGGCGATCGCCCTCAAAGGACCTATTCCCCAGTCCGAGTTGGTCGAAATACGCGGTAGTGGCGCTTATCAACATGTGCAAGAGTTAGCTGAGTTAGGTTTAATTCGTAAGCGTCGCCAGGTGGGCAATCGTTCTTCTCTAATTCAGGTCACCGAGAAATTTCGTCAAACCTATGAATTGAGTGATGACTTGCAGATCTATATTGCTGCAGCTAAGGCCAGGGAAGCGTTATTGCCTCCAGAACCAGACATTGAGATAGACCCAGATCCGGAAGAAATCGCTGTACTACCCAAGGAAGTTTAAGCCCAGAATTGTTAATTGCCATGCTGATCGACTACAGTATTAAAAGTGATCTTGAACCACAGAACTGAGCGAGGTTTAAATGGCATTTAATTCAGATTTCCTTGACTCTAAAACTACCGCCGATATCAACATTAACCAGCTACTAAAATACCTCCAGCATCAACCGCCAGAGGTACTCGCTCAAGTGGCTAAGTCGGCTAGTTCGCAAGTTAAGGACGTAATCTCCCACAATGTGCAAGGATTACTGGGGATGTTACCCACCGATCACTTTAGTGTGCAGGTAACCACCGATCGCGATCACTTGGCTAATTTGTTGGGCTCGGCCATGATGACCGGTTATTTTCTGCGCCAGATGGAGCAGCGGATGGAACTGGACGAGTCACTAAGTGGGTCTTTTTTTGAAGCTGATCAAAATCAAGGGGCCGATTAACCACCAGCGGCAAAAGTTACCATCACGATTACAGATAAGAGCAGTCCCGGTAGGAGCAGAAGTCCTAAGGTAAGTAGATCAGGAAGGTTCATATGGTCTTTAATGTAGGCTCTTCATCATAATGCTTTATCAATGATCGGAGCTGGAGAAATTAAATACTTTCTTCGGATTTTATAAATAGGCAATCTTTTTCATATTCCCCCACCCGACAGCAAGAGGGAAACCGTCTGGGCAAGGTATGGATAGCCATAAATATTAACAGGGCTACTACACGACCGATGAGCCGTCATTAATATCAATCATCTTATTTCCCAGCCTTAGCCATGAAATTGCTTAGAGTTTTCGATTTTTCAATTGTCGATCGCTATTATCCCACCAGCGAAGTTTGATCTGGTGACTGCTCAATAATCAAATTACAACGCTAGTTACCGAACCGCGACAACACTTCATAAACTACCAACTATTCAAAACAAAATCTATGGCAGCTGGTGATTATAACCGTCCGGGCAAAGATGGTGCCCAAAACAAGGGCTTGCTGGCATCGGGCTGGCGACCTTTGTCTCGTGATTTAGACTTCGGATTTTTGTGGAATGTGGCTTGGAATGATCCGATTAATTTAGCCAAAAAGGGCTTGGATTTAATGAGTGACGTGGCCGATGCTTCCGGTCGGCGGGAGTATTCGGCGGTAGCCAATTTCTTTAACTTGTTCTCAGATCATATTCAGTATGAGATCAATGAGTTTTGGAATTTTATTACGCCGGAACCAGCCGCTCCCGATCATCGGCACAAAGAAAGTCTCTCGGTGCAAACGCCAGTAGTCCAGATGGTAAGCCGAGATAGCATTCCGATCGACTACGTATTAAATCGCCTAGAAGAAACTACGATCATGCGGATCTTAGAAATTCTGGGCAAGCCCGATCTGATTACTCAATATTATTGGGAGCGGTACTTTTACTACCCCCCAGAGCGGTTTACCACTTGGGAACGGCTAGAAGTAATGGGACATGTGTCGGCTTACTGGCAAGAGCAAGATGTCTGGCTGCAAATTGAAACCTACGAAAGAGGCAAGCGCCAGTATAGTCTTTATGCTAATGACCTCACACCGTTGGTCAATAAGGCCACCTATAATCTGGCCGTGATTCTGAGCGGTTACAAAAGTCGGGTGGGTCAGGTGCATAGCCCGCATCAACTAAAATCTTTCCCGGCGGAGATTCAGGCTTTTACGGATACTGTGCAACAGGCGGTCTTTGATAGTCAGCAAATGGCTGTCTTGGTGAATGGTGAACCAGGAACTGGTAAAACAGTTTGGGCGCAAGCCTTTGCCAAAGAAGTAATGATGCCGTTAGGCTATACCATTTTTATTTTGGATCATGACGCGGTGGAAAATTTTCTACCTCCCGTCTATCTAGAAAAAATTTGCTTGATCATCAATGAGGCCGATAACTTAGCCAAAAATCGGGCTTTTGAATCAGCTCAAGACAACAATAAGACCGAACATATTCTCAGTTTGCTGGATGGCACACTGTATCAGAGTGTGATTGATGAAAATGGGGTACATATGAAACAAAAATTGGTAGTACTGATGACTTGTAATACTACCGATCGGATGGATCCCGCTTTGCTAAGGAAAGGACGAGTGGACTATACCTGTGAATTCACTCACAAATTTGTTTAATTAGCTAGGATTATTAGCACTAAATCGATAATCGAAATATCTGACTTGGAGCTGAACTTAAAATTCGGCTCTATTTTTTGTGCTTATGAAGTTGTAGATTACACAACACTTCAACAGCACAAAGCTCTTCACTCACAGGCTGAGTAAGATATTTCAGCTAAATTATTTATTGTTGAAAGTGATTTAGCCGATTTTTGTAACACAAAGTAAAGTAATTAAAGATTTTTGCTTGGGTTAGGTATAATAACACAACCAAATATCTTTTATTCCGATTAATTCATCTATAAGCACTTATACATAAACCTCATGTTGATTGATAGTCGTCAATTGCTCGCTGACACCATTATTAAGTCAGATGTTTGTATTGTTGGTACGGGGCCAGCGGGCATGAGTCTAGCCAGAGAATTAATTGGACAAGATTTTCGGGTTTGTGTGCTAGAAAGTGGTGATGTGAATTTTCATCAAAAGACCCAGGATCTGTGCATTGGCGAAACAGTGGGAGACGATTTTAAAACGCTTGATGAAATGCGCCATCGTCAATTTGGAGGATTGGCCAATAACTGGGGAGTTAAGATCGGTCGCAAACAAACAGGTCTACGGCATGTGCCTCTCGATGCCATAGATTTTGAACAACGTGCGGGAGTGCCCTATAGTGGTTGGCCTTTCTCGAAGTCTCATCTCGATCCCTTCTATCAAAGAGCGCAAGCGGTTTGCAAACTTAGTAATTTGATGTACGAGGCCGATGCTTGGGAGGATGCTAATTCACCCCGCTTACCTCTGGATCCGACAGTGGTGACAACTGGGGTGTTTCAGTTTGGTCCGAAGGCTGCTTTTCTGGATGAATATCGGCAAGAAATTTGTAACTCATCCAACATTACGACTTACCTGAATGCCAATGTAGTAGAAATTGAAACCGACGAAACGGCTCAGCAGGTCACGCGAGTCCGAGCGGCCTGTTTGCAAGGAAATCAGTTTTGGGTGACGGCCAAAATATTTATTTTGGCTACGGGGGGCGTTGAAAATGCTCGCTTGCTTTTAATGTCTAACAAAGTTCAGAAAAATGGGTTGGGCAATCAAAACGATGTGGTGGGTCGGTTTTTTATGGATCATCCGCAGGTGCGTTCTGGTTTATTGATTCCGTTCGATCAAAGTACTTTTAACCAGACAGCTTTATACGATTTGCGAATTGTGCACAATGTACCGGTGATGGGCAAATTCACTGTGGCAGAAGAAACGCTGCGCCGTGAGCAACTGCTAAATATCAGCGTGATGATGTTTCCGCGCATTCCTAACTATCATACCCAACCAGAATTACTTAACGATAAAGAATTTAAAACCCCTGGTAAAAATGCCTTAAAAGCCGTAGTGGCAGATCTCCGTCAAAAGAAGTTACCAAAAAATTTATTGATAAATATGGTCACTATACTGTCGGACATTAGGGGCTTGCTGGGTTATCGGCAATACCTACTCTAGAGGCCATTGTTTCCTTCGCCTGTACGCGGTGGTTGGTCAAAGCTAGCCAATAAAGACAAAAAATTCTTTGCTTTTGAGGTGTTTCATCAAACTGAGCAAGCCCCGCATCCCGACAATCGGGTCACCTTGAGCGACAAACTAGATCAACTGGGATGTCCGCAAACTCAGTTGCATTGGTATTGGACTGCTACTGATATTGCGAGTATTCGGAAATCACAAGGTATTTTAGCTGCTGAATTTGCCCGAGCCGGAGTAGGGACTTTGCAAATTGAACTTAATGGAGATTTGCCTCAAATATCTCATTCCAGCTCTCACCACCATATGGGAACTACTAGAATGCATAATGATCCTAAACAGGGCGTGGTGGATGCCAACTGTCAGGTACATGGGATTCCTAATTTATTCATTGCCGGTAGCTCGGTATTTCCTACTGGTGGTTATGCTAACCCTACGCTAACAATTGTTGCTTTGGCGCTGCGGTTGGCCGATCATGTCAAAGAACAAATGGGTAATCAGGTGGAGCCACTTATTGACCAAATGGATCAGTTAGAAACATCATCTATTAGTACAATTTAAGAATGTTGGGGATGTTGCTGTGGTTCGATCGATCCCAAGCAGAAAGAAACCTGATTTTTGGTAAGATCGATAATATTACCGATTGTTTACAATTGAAATATTTATTTTAACCGCAGCAGGAATCTCCAGACATCCCAAATATCCCCAATTTTGATGACAGGTAAAAAATCCCAGCCCGCCAAACGAAAATCAGCTACGCCGCGTCAAAAAAATGTCAAAATTCCGGCAGCGGCTCCGGCAGACCAGCTGCTATCGCAGCAAGTAGAGAGTGACTCAGCACAGATCGCCGCCCAGCTCCGGCGTGAGCAGCAACGAGTGGAATTATTTACCGAAGTTACCTTCAAGATTCGGCAATCTTTGCAATTAAAAGAAATTCTGCGCACCACTGTTACCGAAGTACAACGAATTTTGCAAGCCGATCGAGTGTTAATTTATCAGGTATTGCCGGATGGCACCGGGAAACC
>JAGVCD010000025.1 GCA_020059425.1 Chamaesiphon sp.
CAGGGCGGATTTACCGCCCTGCCCATTTGCTTGCTAGCTGAAGGTGAAATTATTAGCCTGCAGACTATCAAATTTAATTCCATTCAAATTTGCTACCTCTCGATCGCCAATCTTGAGCAAAGTATTAGCTCCTTGCTGCGAAAATATTAACTTGCTGAAATCATTAACATCAGTAATTCCCAAGATGCTCAAGATATCTTCATTGAGCTGATAATCAGCCACCGTATTAGCTTTATCTGGTAGACTACCATTGGCTAAATTGAAGTTATCAGCACCAGCACCACCATATAAAGTGTTACCTCCCCGACCAGCATAAAGTTGATCTTGGCCGTTTTCACCAAATAGCGAGTCGTTAACTCCCGCAAACAACTGATCATTTCCGTCACCGCCATAGAGCCGGTTATTACCCCGTCCCCGACTGGCATCTAGGATGTCATTGCCAGCTTCTCCAAACAACCGATCGTTATAACTAGCATAAAGTTCATCGTCACCTTTGCCAGCATAGATGCGGTTACCGCCAATGGTAGATTCCGCATCAGGTATTTCGACTAAATCATTGCCGTCACCAGCAAAAACTACATCTTTCACTGATGCAGTAATAACATCATCTTTTTGACTTCCGGTCTTAGTTTCCTCTTCCGCTTTACCCAAAAGCCCAGCAGCTTGTGCTTGGTAAATTTGTGTCTGATCGAGTAACCCGGGAATACCCGGAATTTTTTGGCCATAGGATTCAAAATCCTGACCGACGGATCGAGCGATCGTTTGAGTTCCGGCTCCTTGGTAATAAACAGGAACTGGTCGATTACTGTGATTACCCCAACCATACTTCCCTGACTCGGGATCATCTTTGCCATCGGCCAATTTAACGACCTCTGGCTTAGATCCCCAGTAGTGACCAGCTTCTTTGGTAGTATCAAGTTCAGTTAATTTCTCGGCTCCTTGAGTCCGGAGCAGCTCAGGGAAGTTGTTGTTTAGGTTTAAGTAGTGGTCGTGATCAGCGGTAATGATTAATTCATTTTTTTCCCAGCCGCCATTTTTCTGAATCCAATCGATAACGTTACCTACCGACTTGTCAAAATCATTTATCGTACCGATCAGGTTATCCATATTGTTATCATGGGCAGACCAGTCAATATCACCACCTTCGACCATTAGCCAAAAACCATCTTTGTCTTTACTGAGCATATTAAGGCTGGCTGTGGTCATGTCGGCCAGCGTGGGATTCTCATTGCGTTCCCGGGCAATGAATTGTTGATCGGTTTCGCCGGGATTGAGTGGGCGGAGGGTGTCGGGCTTCAGACCTTTGCTGCTGCCCACCGAGAACATATCTAGCCCGGTTGTGCTGTAATCACCATTGGCGGAGCTAACCGGCAAGTTACCATTTTGCCCTCTTGCCCCGTAGAGGCCGAGGAGTCGATCGCCTTTATTGGGATCTAGTTGATTAGCCGCTGTTGCTAGTTTACTGGCGGCATCTTGACCGCGCTCCAAAAAGTTATAGCCGTAGATGTTGTTTTGGCTATTTTGACTCAGTTCTTCGTAAGTAGATTTACCAATGAATTCGTTAGAAGTTTTCGGTTCTACGCCAGCTGGTAAAGGATCGCCAGGAGCCGAGAGGGGATGTCCGCCACCCAAAAGGACAGTAGGTTGGGAAATTCGCAGCTCCTGTTGCAAAATATTATCGAGGGCTGGATAGTCGCCATCGTATTTATTGCGCCGATTGACATTGGCGGCTGCTGCACCGGGGGTGGCATGATCGATCGGAACGGAACTAACTAGGCCAGTAGACTTACCTGCTGCGGACGCTTGCTTGAGAATTGAATCTAAGGGTTGCTCAAAAATATCTACTCCGATCGCATTGTTGTAGCTTTTAACGCCGGTATAGAGAGTAGTAGCCGTATTGGCAGAGTCAGGGTAACTTTTCTTAATATATTCTGGATCAGAACCAGGAGTCCAAGGATTAACGCCACCTCTTGCCGGATCATAGCCTACTAAATTTCCTTTGGCACCATCACTGACCTGTCCACCACCGCTAGCTTTGTCACCAGGGTTGAAAGTAGGATCGAAAGCAAACCCAGGTCGCAGTGGACTTTCACCAGTGCCTGGTTTACTGTTATCGAGGGCGCTATTACCAGTTCCAAATACCCCTTTATCATCGGCAATAGTGGTGCCATAGGTGGTTACCAAGCCATAACCGCTTAGCTTTTGGAGGTTGAGGCCACTACCCGTACCTGCTGTGTAGAAATCGTTTAGAGTTTTGCCAGGAGCCCCGGCCTCAATTTGCTTGGCAATAGCAGCAGCTCTGACCATTTCCCAGCCCATCCCATCGCCAATCATCACGATGGTGTTTTTGGCTGTTTGAGCATTAGTGCCAGCGGCCACATTTGTATCATTAGTATTATTATTTTCCATAATCTTCACCTATTTTTTCCACTAAATTGAGTAGTTGGTAAATCTGGCAATCTCAGTACTGTTTAGCTAGCCATAGCCAATATTAAGGTTGATATAATCGGTTGATTGAGTCTTACATATAGCTAAACAATCCAACGAAGATTGTTAGCTCTATAGCTATTTGATCTAATCTTGAGTTAACTACACTTGTCAGGTATCAAGTTGAAACAAAATTATTGTCGCAAATCAAATATTCCTAGAAATTATCATTCATAGGTTAAGCAATTACTAATAAAATATTATGAAATGTTCAAGGTCAATTGCTGTTCGATCGCTGATGAGAAGGGTATATTGTCGGGACTAAAATCAACAATCAAACTTTTCACTTGAGAAATGCTACCTAGTGTGATCCGTTTGCTAGAAGAAAATCTTAATCCAAGAACTGAACATCTTCGGGCTGAACACGCAGACCAATTCCCTGATCATTCACTTCATACAGATCATGCAGATTACCGACTTCTCCGCTGGGCAATATTAAAGAGTCATCTTTGCCATTGTCGCGAACCCACTCATCAAACTCGCTCAAAGAATCTCCCGTAGTTACTAAAAAATCGGCCAGCCGACGAAATAACTTGGGCATCACTACCAATTCTTGTAAAGCTGCTATGTCGGCAATTTGCGCAAATTTATCAACCCCAATATCTTCAGCACCAAAGACTCCGGCTGCTCGATCGCGAGCCTCTCTGGCAATCTTACGGGCTGCTTGAATTAGTTCAAAGGGTAGAGTTTGGTACAAAGTAGCATAGGCCAATCCTTGCTGCAATATCTGAATATTGGCCGAACTAGCCATCAATTGTGGCTCTAGGCGAATAACCTGCTTGTCAGCTGCCGGAAGCTGTTCTCCGGCGTAAGCAAAACCCACTACTCGACCATTTCTTTCGATGCCGTTGGCCAAGATATATCCTCGGACTGTGACATCATCTGCTGATTTTACAGTTGAGTCTTCATTGAATACTACGTTAGTAAATCCTAGTAATTCTACCAAAGCATCACGAGCAGCATTCGCCAGATCTAGTCTTTGCCGAACTTCCACACCTCTACCACGATTGGTAGGGTAATGAGTCTCTAAAGTATCAATTACCTCCAGTCGCAATTTGATCCCCCCAGTCCTGCCAATATCCGGGGCAACGCCACCAAAACGCTGAAGCTTTTTCACAGCCTTCGGACTATCCACTACAAATTTGATCGTATCGCCATCGGGCCGGGGTTGTTGACCTCCGGGATTACGGATTTGGTACTCGCCGGTTAATACGGTATATCTTCCTGCTGCTGGCATGAAATATCTCCTGAATTAAGGTTGTAAGTGGATTGGGGCTAGATAGATTAGCTATAAACTTAGCCAAACCTCCCGCTGACATAATCGCGGGTAGCTGAATTGATTGCCATGCCAAAGATGTTTTCGGTTTTGCCAAATTCTACTAGTTGACCAATACGGGTTTCATCAGTGTTAAAAAAAGCAGTGTAGTCAGCGACTCGGGCAGCTTGCTGCATATTGTGGGTAACCATGACGATCGTCAATTTCGCCTTCAAATCGTTGATGAGATACTCAATTTTACCGGTCGAAATTGGGTCAAGTGCTGAACAGGGTTCATCCATCAATAACACTTTCGGTTGCACAGCCAATGCTCTAGCAATACATAGGCGCTGTTGCTGACCACCAGACAAATCCAGTGCCGATTTCCCCAGGGTGTTCTTCACTTCTTCCCAGAGTGCCACATCTGTTAAAGCCAACTCCACAATTTCATCTAATTCATCTCTCGAAAATCTTTTGATTAATCTAACTCCATAGGCAATATTATCGTAGATGCTCATGGGAAAAGGATTAGGCCGCTGAAAAACCATGCCAATTTGTCGTCGCAAGCGATTTACATTGACATTTCGGGAGTAAATATTCTGACCCAAGAAATCAATCTTACCTTTGATCTGAACTTTGCCTTCTAACTCTGCTACCCGATTAAGCGACTTCAGAAAGGTCGATTTACCGCAGCCCGAGGAACCAATAATGGCAGTAACTTGATTTTGAGTAATGTCGATCGATATGTCATCTAACGTTAATTTCTGACCATAGGCAAAACTGAAATTCCGGACTCGAATCACCGGAAAATCTGGAGATTGCCGATTGAACTCGAAGTTATCTAATATATCGTCAGTATCTGGTGAAAAATTATCAAACATTTTACTGGTCATGGAATTGGACTACAGATATTCGGGGTTTATTTGGAAGCAAAACGACGATTGACGAAAAACCGGGAGGCTATATTGCCAATTAACACTAGTAATAACAGCACCAAAGCCGCTGTCCAGGATAGATTTTTTTGCACATCGTAGGGTGAGCTAGCGTATTTAAAAATCAAGACTGGTAGGGATGGAGCGGGCGCAAATAAGCCTTCTGGCCAAGTAGGGCTGTTCAAAGCGGTGAAAATTAGGGGAGCGGTTTCGCCAGCTGCTCTGGCGATCGCCAACAGACAGCCCGTCGTGATCCCATTCAGCGCCGATTTGAGCACAATTTGGCTAGTGACTTGAAATTTATTGCCACCCAGTGAGGCTGCTGCTAACCGGAGGTCATTTGGCACTCGCTTCATCGCTTCTTCCGTCGTCAGTGCCACGATCGGCAACATGATAATGCTCAAAGCAAAGCTCCCTGCGAACGCCGAAAACTTTTTGGTAGTAAAAACAATTACCCCATAAGCAAACACGCCAATAATAATTGATGGGATACTGGACAAAATCCGCTGAGCAAAACGCACTATATTGTTTAAATAGCGATCGAACAAACTGCCTTGGTTGAATTCGGCTAAATAAATTCCGACCAGAATTCCCAGGGGAATGCTCACCAGGCTGGATACCCCCACGATCATCAACGTCCCCATAATGGCATTGCCAAAACCATCTGGAACATCAGTTACGCCCACTGGGGCTGGAATTGCAGTTAATACTGTCCATTTCAAACCCGGCAGACCCCGCCGGACGATCGTCCACAAGATGGAAAATAACGGAATGACCGCACAAACTGCACAGAAATATACAAATCCAGAAAAAAGCCAACTGAGCAGATTACGTAGTAACGGTAATGGTTTGTTCAACAGCTGGCTGCCCCAATGCCTATTCTGGAGGAGCATTTCATAGTCTGGTCGAGGCTTGTAAACGTAGCTATCATCTTCCATAATTACTTCTGCCGATGCACTAATTTGACTAATAGCAAGGCCAACATATTGACAGCTAGCGTCAAAACAAACAGGATGAGAGCCAGATACATCAAGGCTCCGATATGTAAAGGGTCAAGAGCCTCTGCAAACTCGTTAGCTAAAACTGCTGGGATGGTATAGGCCGGATCTAATATTGAAAAGTTAATCTGAGCAGAGTTACCAATGACCATCGTTACAGCCATTGTTTCTCCTAATGCCCTGCCCAAGCCCAGCATCACTGCTCCAATAATGCCAGCCATAGCTACTGGTAGTTTGACCTTCAGGATGGTTTCCCAACGAGTGCCTCCTAAAGAAAGTGAAGCACTACTCAATTCTGGCGGCACAGTAACTAAAATATCGCGACTAATGGC
>JAGVCD010000170.1 GCA_020059425.1 Chamaesiphon sp.
CGCGATCGCGTCTGCCATGCGATTGCGATACTCTGGGGTTGCTAACATCGCTGATTCGAGCTTGTTAGAAATAAAGCCCGTCTCAATCAGCACGGCTGGGATGGTGGACTTTCGCAGCACCAGAAACCGAGCGGTTTTCGTACCGCGATCGACCGCCCCTAACCGCCTGATAATAGACTGCTGAATCATGTCAGCCAACCTACTGCCAGACCCATAGCTATAGGTTTCAACTCCCATTGCTTCGGGTCGGTCATAGTAGTTGGCATGGATCGAGACAAACAGATCGGCTTTAGATTCGCGTGCAATTTCCACTCGTCGATCGAGATTAATAAAATAGTCACCAGAGCGGGTAAGGATGGGTTTAACGCCATGCACTTCGAGCATCTTGGCTACTTGTGCGCCGATCGCCATGACTGCATCTTTTTCTTTTATGCCATCGGTGGCCCCCCAGTCTTTACCACCATGTCCAGGATCGATGATGACGATTGGCTGCTTGGAAATAGATTGAGGGATAGTAGCCGCGTGGGAGGCGATCGGGACGAGCAGCGAGCAAATTGTCAATCCAGTAATAACTGTACGTCTGTCCAAAGCTAATTCCTCCAGCTAAATAAGCCTAAACAATATAAAGACAGCAAGGCGAGTAAGCCCAGCGTTCCAAGTCCAACAACAAACCAGCCAATAGCACAAACCATGAAATTTCCCCCTAATATCCAAATAGCGGCCTGACCATGACTGGTCGATCGGCTGCATAAATCCCCAAAAAACAAGCCCAAGTACGATCCGCGTGTCCATTGCTATCCCTGTCTGCATCAAATCGAGCATTACCAGCGGGTGTGACAATCCGCTTGAGTTTGTGAAGATCGTTGATGAGATTACGATCGCCTGCGGGAATACGCACCTTCATCTCTTCAAATGCCTTCTTGCCCAAGATGGCTAGATGCTGTTTCGATTGCAGGGTGAAGGTCACGCCCTCAACTCTCGGCCCATACTTTTTCTGCCAATCAAAGACAACTTTTTCACCCATCCCAGTTTGGTCAACAGCGATGCGGACTACCTTGCCTGGGTAGCGTTGCATCACCTCTTCGAGGGCTTGGTCGTGGTCATCGAATGTGACACGCTGCATGGTGATAATCTCGCGACACCAGAAGACATCGCCGACCATCTCCCAAACCCAAATCACGAATAAGTCGCGGCGGAGTCCGATATCAATCCCGATGTAGATCGGGCCGCCTTGATACTGTTCTGGGTCGCCTGCTTGGTTGTTCTCGGCAGCATGGATTAATTGCAATGAGAGCCAAGCATGGGCACCATCTAAGAATTTGCACTCATATTCTTGCTCCCAGAATTCATCATCATCCAAACCTGCCTTCAATCCTTCGATGCCATCAGCTAGAACTAATCCCTGCTCGACAGCTTCGTAGATGTCCATCCGGTGTTTGCCCCACAGTGGGGAGCCATCTGGACGGGTAGCGTTGCTATGCCAAATCTCGGCAAACTTATTAGTTAAGCCCTGGGCTGTGCTGGTGATGTCTAGCTCAAAACCACGGGTGATCAGTCCATAAACAGCACCCCAAATTTCGTAACTGTCTTGATGAATAGCAAACTCATCTAGCCAGAGGTTGGCACTATTCCCCCGTGCGGTGTCGGGATTGGCGGGCAAAGCGAGAATTGAACTATCATTCGGGAGCCGAATCTCAAGTGAGAGATAGTCTGTATCCCTGTCATGAGAATCTTTCCAACGAGATTCTAGTAGGTCTAATGTCACCCCATAACTTTTGCAAAACTTGACTACCTGCTTCATGGCAATCCGAGATTGACGCTCGGAGCGGGACAGAATTACCGTCTGAGTAGACTTACCCTGAGCTAATGACTCAAAGGCTCGATCGACTCGTTTTAAGGCCGTAGAGTAAGTTTTACCCCCCTGTCTGGTGCAAAGAAAGATACCCAATCTAGAGCGATCGTTAATCCACTCTTGCTGAGTTTTGAGTAGGGTGAGGGCGTTAGTAGATACCATGAATTTTTCTTACTCTTTCTAGTGCGGCTAGCGTTGCGGCTTCGGTGTCACCGCCTTTGTCTTTGGCTTCTCTTTCGATCGCCAGTAATTCCGCCTCAATCTGTTTTTGCATCTTGGAACGGTACTGTTTGTTGGCGATCGCTTGAGAGGACAATTTCCCGATCGCGCCCAATACTTTCGTCCAGTCGTAGGCATGTTTGGGATTTTCATCTTGATGCTCTGGATCGATGTGTTGGAGTGCCACTAGAGCCTTCTGAAGGGCGAGGTTTGTCACTGCCTCACCCAGTGAGTTCTCATCATCGCCAACTACAGATACAATCGCCTTTGCCTGTTCGGTGGATGTTTTAAGTTCTGCGAGGGTGATGGCGAACCGTTGCCCATATTTGTGGATGGCAGTGTGAGAAATTTCAAAGCCTTCTGTTTCTAACCACTCCTCAAGTTGGCGATATCCAGAGAAAGCTGACTCGATCAACTTGCGATCGAGTTCAGCTTTCGTCTTTTCTGGTAGTTGTGAGACCTTGCTCGGACTCGGCATCTTCTTTCTCTCGTTTCTGGGGAGTTGTGAGGGCTAAATAACCACCGATGGCACTACTGGCAAGCTGGGAAAAAGCAGCCCTAACGGTGGTGTCGATAATTGCCAGATAAGCCATGACAGCAGATAAAAAGATGGCAATTAAAAAGGATGGGCTGCAATTTTTGGGCACTAGATGTACTCCACGACTAGCGGAACTTGCTTGAGTCCAGTGGCAGCGATGTCACGTTGGAATGCTTCCCAACCTCTACGGGTACGCAGCACGACACAGCCCAAGGAGCCAGGGACGTTTGCATCGAAGTGGATGCCAAAGTCGCCACGAGTTACGCCTCCCTCGGTCGGGACTGAATAAGGGCTGATAACGTAGAAGTTGCCTTCTACGCCCTTAACCTTCGGCATATAAATTGGTTTGACATCGACTAGATACTCTTTGGCGATCTCTGTGCTGGGGGGAATTAGCCCGCCGCGTTTTTTCCACGCGCCGTTTGCTTGTTTGCCAGCGACGCTGGAGGTAGCGCGATACTCGTTGAATAACTCCCCATTGCGATAAAACTTCAGGGTGCCTTCGATCAAGTCGAGCGATGTATCGGTGTCGAGGGTAAATTTGAGGGTATATATATCAGTCATCGGGGAGCTAAATAACGGTATATTTGTATCATCGCGTTCTTAAAACCTTGGCGGTAGAGGCGATGTACCGTTAGTAGTGGAACCGCTCGTGACTGCATCAAACAACTTTTTTCAACGGATTTGGAGTGCTTTTTTCCCGGCGGTGACTAATGCGGTGCCAGAGGGGAGACAGCGCAGTCTCGCATATTTGGTAGGTTTTGATGATACTTATATCGGTCGGAATTATGACCTCGAAATTACCGAGCGTCCGGTACGCGATCCACAACGGGCGAAGGAACTAATCGAGCTGGTAGAGTATTGTCCAGAGATTGGCTTGGCTCTGACTGAGTTGGCTGATTCGGTATGGAGTAGTTCAGATGGAGATGACCAGGGGTTTAGAATTGGGGATTGTGTAGACCAGGATGAAGAGGTACCGATCGATCCTGAAGTGCAGAAGATTTTGCAACGGCTAATTGATGATGTGATTGGGGGTTTAGCACTAGAGCCAGCAGTCCCACGATTGTGCAGTTTTGGTGATGCGTTTGCGTCGCTGGGAGTGGATTTGAAGGCGCGGGAGATTCGATCGATTCTATTCTTGCCGACCTGGGAGATATTTCGGGTTGAGGATGACCAG
>JAGVCD010000112.1 GCA_020059425.1 Chamaesiphon sp.
ATAACAACTAAACCTAGAATGGCTCCCAACATTGCAACAAGTTGACTTCACGACTCTCACCGCCACTTGCCAAGAATTGGCCGCCACCTGGATTCCCGCACGGGTTGAAACTGTTTATCAGCTCGATCGACATACCATCTTACTGGGGCTGCGAAATTTAACCGGGCGGGGCTGGCTGGCCGTATCTTGGCACCCCGAAGCCGCTCGGATTGTACTGACCGATCCACCACCCCGAATTCCCGACACCTTTACTTTTAGCCAACAACTAAAGCACCAACTAGGTGGTTTGGCCTTAGTCGCCATCCAACCAGTTGCTCCTTGGGAACGGCTGATGGACTTGCAATTTGCACCTCGACCAGGGGAAACTGCCGTCTATCACTTGTTTGTAGAAGTGATGGGCAAGTACAGCAACGCCACTCTGACCGATGGCGATAGCTCCGCTTGCACCAAAGGTGATCGCTTGATTATCGCTACCGCTCATCAAGTTAGTGGCAAACAGTCTTCGGTACGAACCGTGCAAACTGGCCAACCTTATGAACTACCGCCCAGTTTACTGACAACGATGCCCAGTCTTCAAGAAACACTAACTAGTTGGCAAGAGCGAGTGAGCCTGGTGCCGGGATTGGTCACCAAAAAACTAATCAGCAACTATCGGGGCTTAAGTACAGCGATCACCCAAGCAATGCTTACTGCTGCTGCAATTAAAATTGATGCAACAACAACCGAACTAGTAGACGCTGACTGGCAACGACTATTTGGGATCTGGCAACAGTGGCAAACTACCTTGGCTGATGGCCAAGCTTGGCGACCGGGCTGGACAACATCTGGCTATAACGTTTTGGGTTGGGGTACTGATCGATCGGCTCCCTCAGTCAACCACATGGTGAATGAGTATTTCACCAATATCCTCAACCACACTAATTTTCAACAAATACGGCACCAGCTTACCACCAAACTGGGCGGCGTAATTAGCAAACTAGAAGTCAAAGCCCAAACCTTTCGATCGCGCCTTGCCGAATCACAAGATGCGGAAGAACTGCGCCGCCGCGCCGACTTACTGACGGCCCATCTGCATTTATGGCAGTCTGGCCTATCAGAGATGGTTCTTACCGATTTTGAAACCGAAGAACCAGTACACATCACCCTGAATCCCGAAAAAAGCGGCAGTCAAAATGCCCAGGCGATCTACAAAAAATATCAAAAACTGAAACGAGCCCAAACTTTGGTCTTGCCACTGTTAGCCGCCGTCCAAGCCGAGTTAGATTATCTCACCCAAATTGCCGCTAGCATCAGCCAAATCGAAACTTATCAACAGCCGATCGATCTAGCAACTTTGACTGAAATTAAGGAGGAATTAATTCAAAGTGGCTATTTGCCAGCCCCGGCCAACCGCCCGAAATCGATCGTCCTACCAGAAACTCAACCACGTAGTTTTACTAGCCCAAGTGGTTTTGAGGTGTTAGTTGGTCGTAATAATCGGCAGAACGATCGACTAACTTTCAAAACTGCCACCGATTATGACTTATGGTTCCATGCCCAAGAAATTTCCGGCAGTCATGGTTTACTACGCCTACCAGCAGGAGCAGTGCCGGAAGCAGCAGATTTGCAATATGTAGCTAATTTGATGGCTTATCACAGTCGGGGGCGGCAAAGTGAGGCAGTGCCTGTGGTTTATACAGCAACCAAGCACGTTTATAAACCCAAAGGAGCCAAGTTAGGCATGGTAATTTACAAGCATGAACAAATTATTTGGGGACACCCGCATCAAGCAGAATTAGCTGTAAAAAATGAGAGAAATTAAGCTGACTTCAAGGTGACCTTGCCTTAAAAAAATGGACAGTAGACTAACTGGACAGTCCGAAGTTCCAGTGATGCTTAGAACAACAGTATTAAGGATCTAATGCTTGCTGATCAATGCTTAGGTATTAGACGACGATTAACTTGTCCGGTCACCAAAAACGAGACATTTGAAGTTGCAGATGAAATCTTCTATCAAAAATTTAATTCATCCGATATTCATGGAGCTTGAAAACCAAACCATCGATATAAAGCTAAAGTTGTAGGTTCCCGAGATCCATTTTTTTCTTGGTATAGAAATATTATCAGTATGGAAGAAGTTAGTCAGTAATAAATGAGTAATGACTATGAGATAGACTTTAATTCATAGCGTAATTTTTTATTTCGTAGGTTCAAGCAAGATTAACAAAATTACTGCAACTGATTGATCGGCTTTGAAGTAAGCCGATCGACATATTCGGTAATTAGCCGACTTGGGTCACTGAATATAAACAACTATAGAGTCGAGAAAGCTAAACCATAGAATGAGATACCATTAAACTCAAACTCATCAACAATTTCCAAATTAAGTTTACGAGTATGAGCAGCCAGCGATCGAGGATTTTGTTTGTTGATAAACGTAACTCCGATCGGATAACGGCTAGCAAAACTCGATCGCATAGTTTCAAATAGCAACGGCAAAGCATTACTACCCCGCAAGGTTCGATCTATACATACCGGACCATATTGAAAGGAATTATCGACAGCGATCGGATCACCTTGAAATTCTAGCAATGGAAACCGCGACACCATATGAGGAAAAATTGGCCACTGGGCGAAGAAATCCCAGCTCCCGGCCAAGGCATAGCCTACCACTGCATTTTGTTTCTCCAC
This sequence comes from Chamaesiphon sp., assembly GCA_020059425.1. The sequence goes on from JAGVCD010000112.1 coordinate 2,671, forward strand.
TACAAAAACCCCAGTTTGGGTAATCAAATATTGAATTTGCTCTGCTGTTAATGCTGTGGTCACAAATCCTGCGGCTCTTTCTTCCTCGGATAAATTGGGGTAAAGGTTCAAGGAATGTAGTGCCAGAATGCCATGGATATCGGACTCAATTGCCTCTCTAGTAATCATAGTTACTTGATGAATAAGTTGAATATACAATCAATCATGCCGATCGATTAAACCAATGAGCCTGCATAGGAAATTAACTGCGAGATTCGATAACGCAAAGTTTCTAGACTAATCCGTTGCGCTGCAGAAATAAAGATGGCTCTTGGAAATTCTTCTTCGGCCTGAGTCAGGCGCTCACTGTCCACCTGATCAATCTTATTAAAGACCACAATTGCTGGACCAGCAGCGATCGGCATCCCTTCTAAGATCGACATTACTGCCCGAATATGGCTGTGCCAAGCCGGATGGGATAAATCGACCAAATGAAGCAGCGCGTCTGCCTCAGTCACTTCTTCGAGGGTGGCGCGGAAAGAATCGACGAGCGGCGGTGGTAGTTCGTGGATAAAGCCCACCGTATCTGTCAGCAAAATTTGGCTAGTATTGCCTTCATTATCGATCGGCACCCGCATCCGACGAGTCGTCGGATCTAGGGTCGCAAACAATTTATCAGCCGCATAAACCTCTGCATTGGTCAGGGCATTAAGCAATGTCGATTTACCAGCATTGGTATAACCAACGATCGCGACTGAAGGCACTTCTTTTTGTTGGCGTTGTAAGCGCAGCCTTGACCGATGGGCTTGGAGCTGATTTACTTCTTGCTGCAAGCGCGAAATTCGTTTTTGGATGGCTCGCCTTTCGGTTTCCAGTTTGGTTTCTCCTGGTCCTCTAGTGCCAATCCCCCCGCCTTGGCGGGAGAGCGCTTGGCCTTTACCAGTCAAGCGGGGCAGTTGATACTCTAATTGAGCCAGTTCTACTTGCAGTTTCCCCGCCCCAGATTGAGCCCGTTGGGCGAATATATCTAAAATTACCTCGGTACGATCAACGACCCGAATCCCAATCATGGTTTCTAGGTTGCGACACTGACTAGGTGATAGATTGCAATCAAAGGCAATCAAATTTGCCCCCACTTTCTGGGCAGCTAAAGCAATTTCTTGTACCTTTCCCTCACCCACCACTGTTTGGGGATGGGGCTTGGTACGTTTTTGTTGAATGATCTGCAAAACTTCACCCCCGGCGGTTTCCACCAGGCGTGTTAACTCATCTAAACCATCTTGGAAGCGTAAATCACCAACTGCCGTGGTTTTGAGACCAACAATCAGCACTCGATCGACTTGCACCCCCGCCTGATTACCAGCAAATTCCTGAGAATATTCCTGCTCAATATTAGAAACCAGCTCAATCAAATCTTGATCGCTGATCACTTCTAATGTTAAGGGCGGCGAAACCGTCCAGTTAACCTCCGGATGGGGCACCAAATGCGATAGATAAACCTGCTGCACATAGCCGGTTACCCCGCCACCCCGCTTTTGAAAGCCAGTGGCTACAACATCTAAACTGACTAGAGCATCGAGTCTTTGCAGTGCCATGGCCATTAAAGATGCTTCGTTGGGTGGTTCTATCTTTAATTGGGTGGTTACACAACGAATACCGCTGAGACGTTCAGCGCCATAGCGCGGTAATTCTAGTGGCGGAATTTGAGTTTGGTGAGGTGAGCCTACTCCCACCCGCATAACTTGGCCACGCCGATTTACATAGGCACAAATTGGCGACTTGATTTCACTGCTAATGGCTGCTAGTTTCTGACTAAATTCTGGGGTAGTCAATCGATCGACTGGCAAGCGTTCATGATACAAGCGGCGCAGTTGCTTGAGTTGATTAGACTTGAGACCTTGTAATTTGCCGTAGATGATATCGATACTCTATCTCTCCACTAAAATCTGTTGCTTAAATTATATTCTAGACATTCTAACCAGTAGGTTGATCGTGTAGGCTATGCTCTACCTAGCTTACGAACTGATTTTTTCTTCATTGAGAGGTAGTTCTAAGCAATAACCTGCCCCATAAACAGTTTTAATGTACTGTGGGCGGCGGGGTTCTGGCTCCATCTTGGTGCGCAAGTGACGGACATGGACTCGGATAGTTTCAATATCATCGTTGGGATCATAGCCCCAGACTTCTTTAAGAATGTCGCTGGGTGAGACAGTTTGACCGTGACGTTGCAATAGACAGTGGAGCAGCTCAAATTCTAGGTGGGTAAGCTTAATAGTCTTATCGAACCAAACCACTTCAAAGCGCTCTGGCACCAAAATTAATGGCCCGTAGTTCAAAATCTCAGAGTGCTTGGCCGCTTGGGGAATACGATCGGTACGGCGCAATAAAGCCCGCACCCGAGCCAACATTTCCTCTATTTCAAAGGGTTTGGTTAAATAATCATCTGCCCCAGCATTAAAACCATCTACTTTATTTTGGGTCTGTCCCAAGGCCGTCAGCATCAAAATAGGAATATCGGAAGTCCGTTCGTCCCGACGGAGCCGCTGGCAAACAGTGTAGCCATCTACCTTTGGCAACATCAAATCCAACATCACCAGATCCGGTATCATTTGGATAGCCATCGATTGGCCTTGGATACCGTCAGGAGCTTGTTTGACTTCGTATCCAGCCATTTCGAGGTTAATGCAAACTATTTCGGAAATCGCGGCATCGTCATCTACGACTAGTATCCGGGGCATGGTCAAAATTTACACTTTTGATAGATGATTTGGGGAAATCTCATACCAATTCTTAAGAAATAATACGGATTCTGTAAGAATTATAAACTGGGAACTCCTTAAAGAGGTAAAAGAAGTTTTTTCTTCATATCTCTTGAGGTAAGTACACCCGTATTCTGTGATTATTCTAAATGTGGTCTCGACCCGTTTCTGTCATATTTCCCATTGTTTAATTTTTACATTTTTACATGCCCAAACTCCCTGCTCAAGTCTGGATGCTGGCCATTGGCCGCTTATTGTCTCAGATTGGTTCGGGGCTGACTCTGTTCTATGCACCGATTTTTTTTGTTAATCAGCTGGGTCTGTCGGCAACGGCGGTCGGGCTGGCGATCGGGTCCCAATCGATTACTGGTGTAATTGGTCGGTTGCTCAGTGGTTCTTTAGTCGATAGGTTAGGGCGCAAACCAATTTTATTAAGCGCCATGGCGCTATCGGCGATCGGAGCAGGTATTTTTGCGCTGGCTCATAATTTACCCACATTAGTGGTGGGCAACCTCTGTTTTGGTCTGGGGGTTGGTCTGTATTGGCCAGCCAACGAATCCCTGGTGGCCGATCTGACCACCAGTTCGGATGAACGCCGCACTGCCTACGCTTTTACTCGCTTAGCCGACAACCTGGGGATGGGTATAGGAATTGTAGGGGGTGGCCTAATGATTCAGATGGCCTGGGATTACCGTTGGTTGTTTAGCTTGGATGCCTTGTCATTTATCATTTTTGCCGGGGTGATTTTCTGGGGAATTCGGGAAACCAAGCCTCAACAGCCCCGCACCGGATCTGCCTGGGGCGGTTATAACCAAGCCCTACGTGATCGACGGTTACAGCTGTATTTGCTGGTAAATATTATTTTTACTACCTATATGGCACAGTTGGAAACTACCATGCCGCTGTATATTACCAAGTTTGCCGGAGGCACCACGGCGATCGTCAC
>JAGVCD010000361.1 GCA_020059425.1 Chamaesiphon sp.
AGAGACTTAAATGCTCAGCGATCGGATACCAGAGCAGCCCGGTCTTTTGTAGAGCAACAGTTGCCAGAAGTAGAAGCCAAGGTGAGAAAAGCCGAGAATGACCTCAGGTTATTCCGAGAGAAGGAAGGCGTAGTAGACCTTGCCGCTGAGGCGACGAAATCAGTAGAGACCTTTACGGATCTAAGTAAAGAAATTACAACAACTAGTGGCGAATTATCCGCTGAGACTGCCCGTGTTAACGAAATGAAAGCAGTTTTGGGGAACGATGTTCAAACTAATACTCGGATTGGCTTAGTTAGTGAAACGCCTGGAGTGAGAGATTCGTTGGTGTCTCTACAAGCAGTCCAGAAAAAATTGGTAGAAGAACGTGCTCGCTTCACTGAAAATAGCCCCAACGTCCAAGATCTACAAGCCAAAGAACAGGCTCTGAAAGCCGATCTGCAAAAGCGCATCAAAGGAACTTTGATTGGTGGTCGCAACCAAAGTCAAATCGTAGATTTGCAATCTAAAGGGATTCAAGAGTCCATGATTGCTGATTATGCCAAAGCAGTTGCCGAGAAAAGTAGTTTAGAGAAAAAACTAGAATCATTGAAGTCTGTTGCCGCTGGCTATAGTCAAAGAATTCAAAGGCTCCCCCAATTAGAGCAGCAGATGCGCGATTTGGGGAGAGGGGTAGAGGTTTCGGTAACCACTTATAAGACCCTCTTGGCTCGGTTGCAAGAGTTTAAAATTGCAGAAAATCAAAATACCGGTAATGTATCTGTCGTAGTACCAGCAACTCTACCGGGCGAGAAGGAAAAAATTTCAGCGAAGCTAGAACAAAGTATCAGCGTCGGAGTGCTCTTAGGACTAATTCTGGGTACTATTACTGCCCTTGTTTTAGACAGTTTCGATCGACGGATCAAAACGGCTCAAGAAGCTCGTGATTTATTACCAGCATTTCCAGTATTAGGTATTATTCCTGGCTTTGAGCAAAAAGACCTCATTGTTACGACCAAATTGCTGTTTGGTGAATCGACAAATATGCATAAGTCGATTCACAAAAATGCTGGTAGTGATATGGAAAAAGAAGCTTTTCGCTCATTACAAGCCAATTTGCGCTTCCTTAATGCCGATAACCAAGTCAAAGTATTGGTGATGTCGAGTTCTCGACCGCGCGAAGGTAAATCTACAGTAGCCGCTAACCTAGCCATTGTTACATCAGAATTGGGTAGAAGAGTCCTGTTGGTGGACGCTGACATGCGCAAGCCTTCCCAGCACAGAATTTGGCGCCAAGATCCCAGTGTTGGCTTAAGTAGTGTGTTGACTGGACAAATTAGTTTTGATGATGCGGTGATTGAACTTGATCCCAACCTGTATTTATTAACCGCCGGTATTATTCCACCGAACCCAGTTGCTTTAATTGATTCATCACAGATGGGTATATTAATAGCAGAGTGGTCTAGAGATTTTGATGTGGTGATTATTGATGCGCCACCATTGACGGTAGCAGCAGATGCCACAATTTTATCTAGACAATCTAATGGTCTAGTGTTTGTCTGTCGTCCTGGGGTCGCTGATAAGGATTCGATCGATGCCTGTAATGAGATTTTGACTCAGTCTGGCCAAAATGTTTTGGGTATGGTACTCAATGATGTCCAAGTGGATCCTGGCAAACGTTTCAAGGACTATTATTACAGTACTAATGGCAATGACCAGATTCCGACCACGATTACGGCGGTTTTAGTGGATGACAACAAAACTAAAAACTAATTTCTCTTAGCAATAAGCAAGTATGGAAAAAGGGCGAGTATATATACTCGCCCTTTTTCTATACTCTATTAAAGTGCAGAACCCGAGACTCGAACTCGGAAGTCCTTGCGAACACTAGAACCTGAATCTAGCGCGTCTACCAATTCCGCCAGTCCTGCAGATGGTTTTGTCAACCAAGGTTTCCATCATAAAATCTCTGTCTTGTCCTGTCAAGAGCCAACACAGATGGCATAATGTAAGCTGGAAGATTTTGCAGATTACTGCTTCAGCTCTACATCAAGAGAAAGGTTCATACCGTGCCATTACTAACAACTGGTAAATCATTCATTCGCGACCTAGAACAGCATGGTTCTTTGGGAGTTTACGCCCCTCTAGAAGGTGGTTACGAAGGTCGCTATCAAAGGCGGCTACGCGCTACTGGTTACGATAGTAGTAGATTGCTAGCTAGAGGATTGGGCGATCTATCAGCATTTCTGACCGGTGTGCATACGGTGCGTCCGGCACACCTAGGAAAAAAAGATATCCGTGTTTATCAGGTGCCGCCTATCATCCAGACGCAACTAGACTATTTGCCAGCTACTTCTAAGGGTCTGGTTTTATGGTTAGTGGATGGACATATTTTGTCGGGGGAAGAGTTGGGATATTTATCTACTCTGCCCCGGCTGATGCCTCAGGTGAAAGTGATTGTAGAATTAGGCGGTGAACGCTATTTTCGCTGGGAAAAACTTACTCCTGAATTGGTCTATGCCTGAGACAATGAGGCTGATTGCTGCGGTTATTTTTGACCTAGATGGTGTCTTGGCTGATACGATCGATCTGCATTATCGCTCTTGGCAACAGGTAGCTGATGATGAAAATATTCCTTTTGATAAGTCTCAGTACGAACAAATTCTGGGAATGAATCGAGAAGACAGTGTGAATCGGTTGCTAGGCGATCGAATCATTAGTGCCGAGTTAAAGCAGGACATGCTCGATCGTAAGAATAATTATTATCTAAGACTTGTGGAATCCTTAGATAGTAGCCAGCTCTTACCGGGAGTGGCTGATTTGTTAGAGGAACTCCAATTTCAAAAAATTCGGATCGCCTTGGGTTCTTCTAGTAAGAATGCCGAATTCGTCCTTCAGCGACTAGAAGTTCGACACTTTTTTGAGTATGTTGCTGATGGCCACAGTGTCGAGCAGTTTAAACCAGCTCCAGATGTTTTTCTGAAGGCTGCTGCTTTACTACAAATTGAACCAGCCCAATGCCTAGTTATTGAAGATGCTGCTGCTGGGGTATTGGCCGCCTTAGCGGCAGGGATGAAGGTGGTGGGGGTGGGGCCAGAAGAAAGGTTACGTTCCGCCGATCTAGTGCTGCCCAGCCTCGCTGGTTACCATTGGGATGATATTTTGAGCAAATTATTAGCTGTTCATATGTCTGACTAGCTAGCGCTTTCTTCGGTGTCGGATACATTGTTATAGCTGGGCAAGTCGTTATAGAGAGCATCCAAGCGGGCTCGGGCATCATCGACAGTAATAGATTTCATCACCAGCAAAGGCTCACTAGTCAGGCGGCCAGTCTCGTCCAGTAGCTCGGGGTGGGGAACATACTGCTGCCTGGATGTGGTCGGTGCGTAGTGATTCTGAGAATCTACGCTGAATTGCACCAGGTTCCTGATCAGATTGCCGATCGCCAAAAACGCTACAACAGTAAATGCGATTAAGTAAAGAATGTGGAGCATATTTTAAAGATAATTATTTTTGTAATAGAGCAGCGGTAGTCTAATCCTGATTGGTCTTGGCTGACTGGAGCTGACGAAATAAAGTCGCCACTCGCCAACATTCCCCTACTATTTTATGCCATGTCAGCATCGTACTGGGTTCGATACCTACTTGGCCATCGGTGGCATTAAATAGCATTTGCGCCACGCTCACTTCCTGGACAGCATTCTTGACTTTAGCCAATAACTCATTTTGCTCAGCTTCACTTAAAAAACTAATTCGCTCACTTTCTAATAAACTGATCGATCGCGCAAACCAATGACTAAAATCTTCCAAAAGAGGTTGGAGTATGGTTTTTAGTAGATCTTGTTCGGAGGGATGAGAGGGGGGCATTGCATTTAATAGGGGGATTGTTACGTAGGTAATATTCTAACCTTTTTTACAATTCTTAAAGTAATGTTGATCGACCACCGAAACTACTGGTCTAGTGCTAATCGAGAAGATCTAGAGATCTGGCCAGAGAGGTTAGAATAAATATTGGATTTAAAGTTGCAGGGAATCTCGCTCCAATGTCTATCGCCGACCAGCCAGAATCAATCTATCTACCGAAGACTAACGAGTCTGATAGTCTCAAGAAAATTAGACATACCACCTCCCATGTGATGGCGATGGCGGTGCAAAAGCTTTTCCCCAAAGCGCAGGTGACGATCGGACCTTGGATTGACAACGGCTTTTACTATGACTTTGACGTGCCCGAGGCTTTTACCGAAGCAGACTTGAAGGCCATCAAAAAGGAAATGATTAAGATCATTAACCAGAAGTTGCCAGTCATTCGGGAAGAAGTCACGCGGGAAATAGCAGCAGCTCGGATTCAAGAAATTAATGAGCCTTACAAAGCCGAGATTCTGGCTGATATTAAAACCGAACCGATTACCATCTATCACTTGGGCGATAAATGGTGGGATCTATGTGCTGGCCCGCATGTAGAAAATACTGGGGACTTAAATCCGAAGGCGATCGAATTAGAAAGCGTGGCAGGTGCTTACTGGCGCGGTGATGAAACCAAGGCGCAACTCCAACGCATCTATGGCACCGCTTGGGAAAACCCCGAACAGCTCGCCGAATACAAGCGCCGCAAGGAAGAAGCCCTAAAGCGTGATCACCGCAAGTTGGGCAAAGAACTAGGTCTGTTCATTTTCTCGGATTCTGTCGGAGCCGGCTTACCGCTCTGGACTCCTAAAGGTACAATCTTGCGATCGACCCTCGAAGACTTTTTGAAAAAAGAACAGATCAAGCGCGGTTATCAACAGGTCGTTACTCCCCACATTGCCAAAGTAGATCTATTTAAAATTTCTGGTCATTGGCAGAAATACAAGGAAGATATGTTTCCGATGATGGCCGAAGATGATGCGGCCAGAGCAGCGGAGCAAGGCTTTGTGATGAAGCCGATGAATTGCCCTTTCCACATTCAGATCTATAAGAATGAACTGCGTTCCTATCGAGAACTGCCTATGCGGTTGGCAGAATTTGGGACAGTTTACCGCTACGAACAATCCGGCGAATTGGGCGGACTAACCAGAGTACGCGGCTTTACGGTGGACGATTCCCACTTGTTTGTGACTCCCGACCAATTAGATGCGGAGTTCTTGAATGTAGTGGATTTGATTCTACATGTATTTAAAGCCTTGAATTTGAAGAAATTCAAAGCCAGATTGAGCTTCCGCGATCCAGAGCTAAAAGATAAATACATCGGCTCCGATGAGGCTTGGGAAAAAGCCCAAGGTGCCATTCGGCGAGCCGTAGAAAACCTGGGTCTGGAGCATTTTGAAGGCATTGGCGAAGCCGCTTTTTACGGACCCAAGCTGGATTTTATTTTCCAAGATGTTTTGGAACGGGAATGGCAGCTCGGTACCGTCCAGGTAGACTACAGCTTGCCAGAGCGGTTTGAACTGGAATATGTCTCCGAAGACAGCAGCCGCCAACGACCAGTGATGATTCACCGGGCACCGTTCGGCTCTTTAGAACGACTGATTGGCATCTTGATTGAAGAATACGCTGGTGATTTCCCCTTGTGGCTAGCACCCGTCCAAATGCGCTTAGTGCCAGTAGCACATGATTTTGCGCCCTTTGCTCAAGAAGTTTGTCAACAACTATTAGCCGCAGGAGTTCGAGCTGAAGTTGATAACAGCAACGAACGCTTAGGTAAAATGATTCGCAATGCCGAAAAATCCAAGATTCCAGTAGTTGGTGTGATCGGTGCCAACGAAGTGGAAAACCGCACCGTTAGCATCCGCACCCGCGCCGATGGTGAATTGGGAGCCATGCCCGTAGCGACAGTGCACGATCGACTAATCCAAGCCTTAAATAACTACAGTAACTTTTAACGATGCTTTCCATTAACAAATTAGTACCGCCACCGGGCTGGATGGAAATCGGCACGATTGTGGCACCACAGGGCTTGAAGGGGGAAGTGCGGGTGTATCCGCACAGTGACTTCCCGGAACGGTTTGAGGTGGCGGGAGAGCGCTGGTTATATAGCGACAAGCAAGCGGAGCCAGAGCCAGTCCAACTCCAGCGCGGCTATGGAATGCCGGGTAAGGATATGTATGTGGTGAAGCTGCAGGCGATCGATAACCGCCAGCAGGCTGAAGCTTTGCGGAATAAAATGTTGGTAGTCCCGGCAGCCGATCGACTAGCTTTAGATCCTGGGGAATATCATGTGGCTGACTTAATTGATTTGCCGGTATTTTTACAAGCTAC
>JAGVCD010000343.1 GCA_020059425.1 Chamaesiphon sp.
GATCGAACCACACCAATATATTAAAAAGCAATGCTTATGAAAAATTAAATTATCTAGCACTTCCCTGCAATGAAAAAAATCACTGTTGTAGCGGCCAGAATAATCACTAGCTGTTTAGCTCTTGTCTTGGTCACATTACCCTTTATCTGGCGTTACTCCTATCTCAAATCCACCGAGACTTCCGTGCTTTTCACTGTTGAGAAGGCAGAACGTGTCACAGACCGTACAGGACAAGACTCCAAGTACTTAATTTTCACCAAAAACGAGACATTTGAAATCACCGATGAAATCTTCTATCAAAAATTCAATTCATCTGATATTTACGGAGCTTTAAAACCAAACCATCACTACAAAGCCAAAGTTATAGGATCGCGAAATCCCACCTGGTCTTGGTATAGGAATATTATCAGCGTGCAAGAAGTTAGTCAGTGAGATATGGAAAATAACTACTAGACAGACTTCAAGTCATAGTATAATCTCTTATTCGCAAGTTCAAGTAACACTAACAAAATTGTCAGAGATATATTGCTTCGCTTACTTCAGAATCGATCGACTTCTCCAGCTAAAATAAACAAGACCTGATGAGTCGTAGCGTAGTAAGCACAACCGTGAAGCCACAACTTCTCTGATCATTGCCATGAAAACCATTCCCACAACAGCAAATGCCCAGGTTATTCGTACCGATTTCTCCGACCAGACCGCCTGGGAGAAACTTACCACCAACCTGCAGAATCCTGCTGAACCCTTCATCTTCAACCTGGAGATTCTGGATGACCAAGAACATAATAGTGCGACAGTCGAACAGTTAATGGCCGCCCTCCCCCAAGATTACTCACATAGCTTCTTAGTCATCGCTGACAGCACAGCAATTTCGCAGCCTGACTATCCGCTGCTCATTATTGATTTAAGAGAGGAAGCGGGTCGTCAGTTCCGCGCCATCACCGCCGAAGTCCCCTCGATCGAGAATAACCTATCGATCGCTAACATGGATTTTACAGATTTTTCTAGCGCAGTAGATGCGGACGGCATATTTCGTGGTTTCCCAGAAATATGAAGTGATAGCAATTATTTCGCTCCTAACGATAGCACCAAATAGTACAACTATTTTCCCTTTGTCGTCATCAAACCAGCCTTCGCTGCCCAGAGGCTAATATCTTGCCGACTAAGCGTGGCCGCCATCAGATCAGGAAATTGGTCAGGAGTACAAGCAAAAGCGGGACTGCCCAAAGTGTCAAAAGCAGAGGCGTTGCGGTGATCAAAACAAGGAGCACCATCGTCATTTAAAGCTAGCAGCGTGACGAATTGAACTCCAGAAGCCACGATCGATCCCACCCTTTTTAGCATTTCATTATTGTTACCGCCTTCATAGAGATCACTAATCAGCACCAAAATAGTTTCCTGCGGCTGGCGGATTAACCCCTGACAATAACTCAATGCCTTATTAATATCTGTACCACCACCAAGCTGAGTGCCAAACAGCACATCTACCGGATCTTGCAGCATCTCTGTTAAATCGACAACCGCTGTATCGAACACCACCATCTGGGTTTTAATCGCCGGAATCGAAGCCAACACTGCGGCAAAGATACTGGCATAGACCACCGAAGTTGCCATTGAGCCACTTTGATCGACGCAGAGAATAATGTTTTTTAAAGCTGTGCGCTTGCTCCCATAACCAATCCGAGTTTCGGGGATAATAGTTCGGTAAGCAGCTTGATAGTGGCGCAGGTTAGCGCGAATTGTCCGGTTCCAATCAATTTCGTTATGGCGAGGGCGACGGTTGCGGATCGATCGAACCAGCTACGATGAGACATATTACACAGCAGAGGAAATGCACGAAGTGGCTTTGGCCAGCCTTCACCATGAGTTTGCTACCGTGGTTAATACATCTGAAGTTATCACTCAATTACACATTTCATAAGCTAACTGGTTATTTACTCTACCCTAGAATAAATAATTTAAAGTAACAGCTAACTCCGCGTCTGTGTCGTTAGACTGAAAAATGTAGTTCCCACTGCTCTGAATTACCAACCGTTCATTAATTTTAAAATCTAATCCTGCTGTGAGCATGAAATTCGTCTCCCCACTCCGATCGGTATTGGTAGCCAAACCTCCCCCGACAAAGGGCGACCAACCCGGAATAATTTCTTTCTCGCCAGTAAGAGCCAGCCGAAGTTCTGTATAGTCTCCTAAAAAGACCGCTGGTCTACCAGAGAGGCTGACTTCTCCCAGGTCAATAATTTTAAATTTGGCATTAATGACACCAACAGCATCATCATTCAGCCCACCTCTAACACCAACTCCAATGTAGTTGTCAGCTGGTTTTGCCAGAACTTGAGACCCACCGATAGCACAAGTAATACATAGGGTGAAGATGGTGGCATGGAAACCGCTGCGAATACTCATAATTTTTACTCTGGCTAACATACCATCTAAAATATTTGCAAAAGCTTGCCTCACTCAATGTGCCCAGCAAACCGATGAGATCGATCGCACCGGGGCAAATAAACCTCCCGTGTCTTGATAGTTTGTTGACATTTTTCTTGACCCGATCAGTTTCGTTGGGATTTTTGGCAATATCCAGTTTTACTGATGACTACCTATACCTTTACTGCCAGCTTTAGGATGCTGATACCCTTGGGGATCGATATTGTTTTCTTAATCAAATCACTACAAAATTAACCTTGGCGACGGCTAAAGTACATAATCAATATCAATCAAATTTAACGTTGCCCAGACTATCCACAAATCGTTACATGTGTGGTCTATCCAGCCGTTTAAAACGGGTAAACTAAAAAATAGCGCACCATTGCCGCAATCATCTACCTCACACACTATGCGTTCCTTCTTCAAACAAACTCTGGCCAGTACTCTGGGCAGCTTCCTCGGCCTGACGATCTTCTCTGGATTGTCCTTGTTAACAGTGCTAGCCATTATTGTTGGATTAACTAGTTCTGTATCTAAAAATACATTACCAGTTGTCAAAGACAAGACTATGCTGGTCTTAGATATGTCCTCTGATATTTCAGATTATGACCCCGGGGCTTCTTTAGAAACCGTATTAGCGGGTAGCCCTAAGAAAAGATTAAGTATGCGGATGCTGACCAAAGCGATCGAAATCGCCAGCAAGGACAAGCATATTGTGGGGATCTATCTCGATGGTAGCAAGACTAAAATAGGCACTGGCAGCGGCTTAGCTACTTTGCGCGAAGTCCGGGCAGCGCTACAGAACTTTCGACAAAGTGGTAAGCCGATCTACGCCTACGATGCGGATTTGAGTCGAAAAGATTACTATCTATCATCAGTAGCTAACACTGTGGTGTTGAATCCCTTGGGATCGATCGATCTCAATGGCTTTAGCACCGAAAATATTTTTTACAAGGGAGCCTTTGAAAAATATGGGATCGGAGCGGAGGTGATTCGAGTCGGGAAGTATAAATCGGCTTTTGAATCTTTTTCTTTGAAGGGCTTTAGTCCAGAATCACGCCAAGAAAACCAAGAACTATTGACTACTCTATGGACTGACTTTAAAGGTACCATTGGCAGCGATCGGAATATTACCGCCACCACAGTCCAAAATATAGCTGATGCACAAGGAAATTTGCCAGCTACCGAAGCATTGAATAAAAAGTTTATTGATAAAGTTCTCTATCCCGATCAGGTGAAAGTGGAGCTAGCTAAGCTCAGCACCCCCGAAAAAGATGGTGGTTTTCGCCAGATTGGTTTGCAAGAATATACTGAA
>JAGVCD010000141.1 GCA_020059425.1 Chamaesiphon sp.
ATCTTCCCAAGCTTCCTCATTGTTGATGCCATCGCCAAATTCTTCCACCCCTTTTTTGAGATGTTCGCGGAAATATTCGTGGCTCCAGTCTCGTCTGGCCACCCCCACGATGGTAATTTCGGGTGGCATTCGCCGATCGAGCTTCATCTGGTAGATGGCTGGTACTAATTTACGCTGAGTCAAGTCCCCGGAAGCGCCAAAAATTACGATGATCTGCGGCTCAGGCAGTTTTTCCTGGCGGAGTCCTACCCGGAGGGGATTGGTCAATAATGATGTCATAGAAGAAAAAGAAGATATTTAATTATTTAGCAGTAGCGAGCGCGTCAATTTTGGCTTGCAGACTAGCCATTAGCGTGACAAAGGGCTGGACGAATTTATCGATCCCATCCACTAACAACTCTTCCATTACTTCGTCCAGGTCGATGCCCACATCGGCATCAGCCAAACTGGCAATCAGGCGGCGGGTTTCGTCTAAGTTTGTTTCAATCCGATCGGCTGGATCGCAATGATCGGCACAGGCTTTGATCGTCTGGGGCGGCAGAGTATTCACAGTATCATTGCCAATGAGTTCATCTACATACATCACATCACTGTAGCTGGGATCTTTAGTACCTGTACTAGCCCAAAGCAACCGCTGGACGCGAGCGCCTTTAGCTGCTAATTTTTGCCAGCGATCGCTCTCGATGATTTTTTTATATTCTTGATAAGCCACTTTGGCATTGGCGATCGCAATCTGTCCTTTCAGACCCTGTAGTTTAGTTTGCAAAGTCTCATCAGTGGTGGCTTTAATCAGATTATCTAAGCGCTTGTCAATATTAGAGTCAATCCGGCTCAAAAAGAAGCTGGCTACCGAAGAAATATTATTAACTGCCAAGCCCTTGAGCATTCTGGCCTCTAAACCACGAATGTAAGCCCAGGCTGTGGCTACATAACTTTCTACCGAAAACAATAAAGTGACATTGACGTTGATCCCCTCGGCAATCACTTTTTCAACGGCGGGTAGACCTTCCGGAGTACCGGGGATCTTAATCATCACATTAGGACGATTAATAGCTTGGTAATAGCGCAGAGCCTCACTAATCGTTTTTTCAGTATCTGCCGAAATGGTGGGCGGCACTTCGATACTGACATATCCATCGATGCCTTGGGATTGTTGATAGACCGGCAGCAGTTGATCAGCGGCCATCTGGATATCGGTAAATATCAAAGATTCGTAAATTTCTTCTAGGGATTTACCAGTGCGGATCCCCGCTTCAATGTCGTGATCATAGACCGCATTACCGACAATCGCTTTCTCAAAAATTGCTGGGTTGGAGGTAATCCCCAGAACTCCCTGCGTGACAATTAGATTGGTTAACTCTCCGGAAGTAAGCAAGTCACGGCTGAGATTATCCATCCAAATGCTTTGGCCAAACTGCTGTTCAATTTCTAAGATGTGGTTGGTTGCCATCACAAAAACTCCTGATCGATGAAAATTTTATAGACAGACTGGCAATAATTTCTCTCTTTGCTCCACCCTAGCCGATCCCCACTGAAACTGTTGGATCTTTGCTGGTCAGATCATTAATAAATGATTCAACAAGAGCAACATCTTCGGCACTGCCAATTATTAATGGCGTGCGGGTATGAATTTGGTCTGGTAAGACATCCAGAATATTTTGGTTGCCGTTGCTGGCGCGACCACCAGCTTGCTCGATCAAAAAAGCTAATGGGGCACATTCATAGAGCAACCGCAGTTTGCCTTGGGGTTTTTTGGTGGTACCAGGATAAATAAACACACCGCCCTGCAACAAAATTCGGTGCATGTCGCCAACTAATGCGCCGCTGTAGCGGGCGGTATAACCGGGATGACGGTGCACATATTTGATATAGTCGCGGTAGGCTTCCGGCCATTGCCAGTAATTTCCTTCATTGACGCTATAGACGCTGCCATTGGTAGGGATCTGAATATTTTCGGTAGCCAGAATAAACTCACCTAAGCTGGGATCAAGGATAAAGCTGTGCACACCAGTGCCGATCGAATAGACCAAAGTAGTGCTGTGACCATACAAAATGTAGCCAGCTGCAATTTGGCTATGACCGTCCTGGAGCCAGTCCTCTGGGGCATCGCCATCTTGGCGACGAATGGCAAAAATTGACCCCACGTTCAGGTTCACATCTAAGTTAGAAGATCCATCGATCGGATCGTAGAGCAGGGTGTAGCGGCTGAGGGCACAATTTTCATCAATGATGTAAGGTTCGGCCATTTCTTCGGAGGCCAGCCGACAGATCAGACCACTTTGTCGAAAAACGGTAATAAATACCTCATTAGCGTAGGCATCCATTTGTTTGACTTCTTCACCCTGGACATTGGTTTCGCCGGTAAAACCTAGGGCATTGGCCATTAAACCAGCCTGACTGAGACGGCGGGCAATGAGTTTACCCGCCAGAGCAATGCGATTCATGATCGCGCTCAAATCTTGGGCGTTATTGTCGAAGCTTTGGAGCTGCTGGAGAATGTGACGAGATAGGGTGGTGCAATCGCGATCGAGAGATGGTTCGTTGTTTAGCATGGATATTTTGCTTAGGTCTCCCTGCTTTTGTATTACCTAATGTTAAGGGAGTAAATTACTCGATCGAATAAAATTCGCCATAATCTTAAGCTTTAATCAACATTCTGAAACTTTAAAAATAATTGATTTAGTGATCTCAGCTTAGTCAATTAATCGATCTATTCCAGTAATTGAGATGGGCATAACCGTCCAATAAGATTGGTAACATCCACATCGGTTTTGTGATCTCGGCTGGGAATCTCCCATGTTACAGTCAACATGTGCTCGGTATGGATCACACACCATTAATTCAATACGAGGCTTTACATAAATGTCTGATATTAGTACTGATAAATCCAAACGTTTCCTGCTCTCTTTGATTTGTCATGGCTTCACCCTAATTGGCGTCTCGCTGTTGTC
>JAGVCD010000180.1 GCA_020059425.1 Chamaesiphon sp.
CGGTTCTCGATCGGATACTTGCCAGCTTCCCCAATGATCGATCGCACCATTTCCGGCACAGCCTCTAACAATTGTAGATAAGACTGAGCGTATTTCCGAATAGCTTGTTCTGGGCTACTGGCCACACTGCTCTGCTCTCCTAAAGCAGCGGCCAGTTGGTCAAAAATCTCTGATTCTTCCATGACGGCCAGCACCAAACCTTGCTTGTTACCGAACTGTCGAAAGAGCGTCACTTCGTTCACTTCGGCCAGTTCGGCAATTTGTTTGGTGGTGGTTTCGGTGATGCCCTGTTGAGCAAATAGCTCTAAAGCGGCACTGACTAATCGTTGACGGGTGGGGTTGCGAGGAGTTGCCATAAAAATGCAAGTAGCACTTGCACATCTGTGAAAATCTTGGTAAGGTAGATATGCAAGTGTTACTTACATCTACTTCTACTTTAAGGCATTTTGGCCAGTTGGGATGTTGGGTCACTACCGATTTTATTTATCTCTAATTCAGAATTTTATGATCTCTAAATCAGTTCAGCCGACATTTCAATGGACGAAAGGTTTGTCTTGGACAAACGTGTTCTTTTTTGGCTCGATCCACGCTTTAGCACTGTTAGCTCCGTGGTTCTTTTCTTGGTCAGCCCTGGGCACAATGGTTTTGCTACATTGGCTCTTCGGTGGTATTGGCATTTGTTTGGGCTACCATCGCTTGCTTACTCACCGCAGTTTTCAAGTACCCAAATGGCTAGAGTATTCGATCGCTATCTTAGGCGCTCTCGCCATGCAAGGTGGTCCCGGCTTCTGGGTGGCTGGACATCGCCAACACCATTTACACACCGAAGATTGGGACAAAGATCCCTACTCGGCGAAGCGCGGTTTTTGGTGGAGCCATATGCTCTGGATTTTTTACCCGACTCAAGAATCTTTTGACCCGAAATCTTACCGCCGCTTTGTGCCTGATCTAGAAAAAGATGCTTTTTATCGCTGGTTAGATAAGTATTTTTTGACTCTCCAAATCCCAGTTGGGATCTTGCTGTATGCGATTGGCGGTTGGTCGTGGGTAGTTTATGGTGTATTCGTGCGCGCTGTAGTACTGTGGCACACCACTTGGTTGATTAACTCAGCTTCACACATCACTGGCTATCGTTCTTTTAACGAAACAGGTGATAATTCTCGCAATCTGTGGTGGACGGCACTACTTACCTATGGTGAAGGCTGGCATAATAACCACCATGCTTATCCAAACGTGGCCCCAGCCGGTCGGACTTGGTGGGAAATCGACACCACTTGGTGGGTGATTCAAGGATTGCAAAAGCTGGACTTAGCCAAAAAAGTAGTGATGCCTCCTGCAAAATAATTCCCCTGATCTTAACTATGAAAAAGTTCAATCTTGACCTATCGATCTACACCTTCGATATTGATTTTGCCGGACATGTTGGTAACAACGTCTATCTCCAGTGGGCTGAAATGGGGCGGTGCAAGTTTTTGGAAGAAGCGGGCTTCCCGATTAAGGCCGTCATGACTAGTGGCATAGTTCCTGTGATCGTCAATACCAATATTACTTACAAAAAACCACTGTATTTGGGAGATCAGGTTTCTTTACAGTTCTGGCTCTCTAAATTAGAAAAAGTCACTCATGTTATTGAATTTCGATTTTACAACAGAGATGGCATCCTAGCCGCCACAGCGCATCAAAAAGGTGTTTTTGTAAATACCGAAACTCTTAGACCAGCGGTGCTGTCTGATGATATTCGCGCTTTGTTTCTACCTTATTTGCATGATAGTGAGATTGTAAAAAATGACTCAGATGACTCTACATAATAATCAACCAGTACGTCTAATAACTATTCCGGTGAGTCACTACTGTGAAAAGATTCGGTGGGCATTGACCAGATTGCAAATTCCTTTTGTAGAAGAACGTCACATGCCACCTTTTCATCTATTAACAACTCAACCAGTGGGTGGCACATCAGTTCCGGTCTTAATTACGGCGACCAATACCCTCACCGACTCCGCAGATATTTTGAAATATCTTGATTCGATCGCCCCTGATCATCTAAAACTTTACCCGACTAATTTTGAACAACGGCAGCAGGTGGAAGATCTGGTTCAGTCTTTTGACGCTGTGTTGGCACCAGCGGTGCGCCAATGGTTCTATTTTTATGCTTTCAGCCAAGCCCAACTCATTCAACCGTTGTGGTGTGAAGGTGTTCCTTGGTACGAACGGATCTTTTTCCCACTGGTATTTAGCTGGATGCGATCGACTGTTTTCAAGATGTATACGATCAATGCTGAATCAGCACAGGCATCCCACCAAAGCATTTGTCAGATATTCGAGACTGTGGAGAATCTACTAGCTGATGGCCGGACTTATTTGGTTGGTGACAGGTTTTCGGCAGCAGATCTCACGTTTGCAACCTTAGCCGCCGGAGTTGTTCTACCCGCTAATTATGGAGTAAGTACTCCCGCCTTGAGTAAATTACCCTCGCCCATGGCTGCTAATATCCAGGCATTTCGAGAAACAAGAGCTGGAATGTTTGTGTTGAATTTATACCAAGAATTATGAGCGAATCTTCCAAAAGAGATAGTTCACTGAATGACTTGTCCAGACTCCAATGTACTCTTCGTTTAAAAACCAACATACTATGATTATCCAAAAATCAAGTTGCCAAGTTTTGCTCGGTATAATTGTACTAAATTTAATTTCCACCTGGTTGCACTATACCCATAACGCCATCTTCCTAGCCGATTATCCAGGGCCAGCTTGGTTTACCCCCCAGATGATTATGGTTACCATCGCTGTGATGAGTACGATCGGACTCTGGGGCTATCGGCTGTATTCTCAAAATGCTTGCAAATGGGCTTATTTCTGTCTGGGCTTATATTCCATTACCAGTATCTCCAGCCCTGGCCACTATTTGTTTCCGATGGTCGCACCCATGTCAACTACGATGCACAGTCTCATCTGGTTGGATGCCTGCTCTGGAAGTGCTTTGATTGGATTTTTGGGGTGGTCGGGATTAGTCGCTCAAGAATGGCGAGGTGCTAGGAGCGATGCTGCGAATTAATTTAATCGCTTCTGAATTTCTTGACCCCTA
>JAGVCD010000206.1 GCA_020059425.1 Chamaesiphon sp.
AGACATGGCTGAGAGCAAACACTCTTCGTGTAGTCCAGCGCCCACAGTCCATCCTCCTGTAAAAAAGATGTTGTTTTGCCCTTGAACTATATCCTGCAAATTTTCCTGAGCTATTAGTGCCGAGTGATTGAGAACATTATGAGAGAAATAGGATGTTGCTTTCTTACCATCTAATGTTTTGAGAATATATTGGGGTGGAATAGGAGTTGCCGGATTCAAACTGACAAAAAATTCGGGGTTTCCGTGCCTATCGTACAAAGGATTTTTAGCATCGTTTTGATGGCGATTGCAAACGTAGGAAATGCTATAAGGTCTTAACTGAGCGGCGGCATCATCGTGAATCCGGATGTTATAAGTACGCCAGGCATTCTTATTCAATGGCATCAGAGACGAAAAAGTGTGAGCAACGGCCACACTGTTGGTGTATTCAAAGGCACTGAGAACATTTACCATATCTTGAGTAACGCCTTCTTGAATGAGCTTTAGAGCAGCGTTAGCCGGACAAGCCATGACTACCGCATCATAAAACTCCGTACCATCGGGGGTGTCTATTAGCACCGCATCACCCTTAGCTCGAACA
The DNA here is from genome assembly GCA_020059425.1 of Chamaesiphon sp. Next base: position 581 of record JAGVCD010000206.1, read on the forward strand.
GCTACAGTCGTATTTAACCGGAACTTAGTCCCTAGGGTTAAAATCTCATTTTTTAATGCTTCAATCCAACTACTACTACCTTGAGTAAAATAGCACCGTTGGGGAAATGCACTGCCAAATCCTTCTTGTAATCGATAGTAGTTCATTACTCCCCGAAATGGCATGATTGCCGGGGTGGTGTCGTTGACGAAATACATGCCATTGATCCGTGGATATAAGTTGTAGCGACCAAATTCTGGCGAGTATCCTTTTTCTTGCAGATATTTGGCGATCGAATAAGAATAGTAGGCCGGATTATCAACATCGATAGCAGCTGTTGCTTTGAATCGTTCATACTCTAGACATAATGATTCTGGCATGTGGGTGCCATGCGCACCATCTAGTGTGTAAGTATAGGAACCATCATGAGTACTAAAAGAAGCACTGTCTTCTAACCGAGCATAGGGCACTTTCAGCAAATCCAGCATCTTGACCAGATTGGTGTAAGTTGCGGCATTGAAATCATTCACCCCTAAGTCTACCCAGCGCAGATGGTCGCCAACTTGGACAAGGAGGGTATGAGCATTTCCACCGATGCGCGAGTTTTTTTCAAAAATAGTGACTTCCGAGCCAGACTTACTCAAATGATAAGCAACGGCAAGTCCAGATAAGCCCGCACCAATGATCGCAACTTTCACAAAGATTACCCCTAAAAACAATAAAATTTACGGAAAACAGTGAGAGGTTTATCAGATTAAGAGATATAAGAATTTACAGTGAGTTCTCTATACCATCTAATCACCGATAAAGAACAATACACCATCAAAAATGTCGATTCCGGTATTTAAATAAAGATTTAGAGTTTCAATAAATTTGGTTTCAAGTAATAACGGTCAAACCCAGATCGGCATAAGCTTTTAATCGTTCAGAAGATACTGTGGGCGCTGTTACCAAATACGTCAAAGCCTGAATAGTATCCACCACATAGTTAGCCGCCGTATCCAACTTGGCCTCCGTCGCTAGCCCAATCACCTCCGCCGCTCCAGCAATCATGGCTCGTTTGACGTGAGCTTCATCCAGGTTGGCAACACTAATGCCGACTTCGGGATGCAAACTACAAACTCCCAACATACAAATATCCGCTCTAATCATCCGCAAGGATTCGATCGCCGTCGCTCCCACATTCACTAGGGCTTTTTTGTAAAGACGACCACCCAGGACAATCACCTCAATTTGATGATGTTCGGCTAAGGCCAAGGCGATCGGCGGACTATTAGTTACTACTGTCGCCACCAAATCTAAGGGTAAATGCTGTGCGACTTGGAGGGTGGTGGTGCCTCCATCCAAGATCACCACTTGTCCTGGTCGGACTAACTTCGCTGCTGCCCGGGCGATCGCTTCTTTTTCTTTGGGTGCCTGTTGTTGCCGATCGGCATAGCTGGCCGTAGCTGGTGAAGTTAATAATGCCCCGCCATGTACCCGGTGCAATAAACCAGATTCAGCTAACTCCCGCAGATCGCGCCGAATGGTGTCTTCCGAAACCTTCAGTTCTCCACTCAGTTCCGAAGACAATACTTTCTTATCCCGGCGCAGGATTTCTAGAATAAATTGTCGGCGCTCCGCAGTTAGCATGGATTACTTGCCCGAAATTGCATGTTTGGTCTTGAAATTGCCTGTTTGTGAGTATATACTCATTCTGATGCGATTGTTCAGGTGATTATTCATTTGAAAAATTAAAATATCGCAGGTTCGTGCAAGGTTAAAATCTAACAGCGTGCGTGGCAAGCTGCTTCAGACTTAACCACTGCCAGCTTCCAAATAATCCTTAAAATTACCAAAACTAAATTTATGGCTAACTTCCCGATCGATCTAGGTGCTTACCAACGCTTGAGCCTGGATGCCAAAAATCCCACACTGACGGCTGATCAAAAGGCCAGCTTGCAAGCTAATATCCAACTTTGTCGCGATGCGATCGTCTTCTTTACCGCCACTGGTGCAGCACGAGGCGTGGGTGGACATACCGGTGGACCTTACGACACCGTGCCCGAAGTGATGATTATGGATGCCCTATTTCGGGGAGCGGCTGATAAATACGTCCCCATATTTTTTGATGAAGCTGGCCACCGGGTCGCGACTCAGTATTTGATGTCTACCCTGAACGGGGACTTACCCGCTGAACGGTTGATGGAATATCGCGCCGCCCATTCCCATTTGCCTGGACACCCCGAACTAGGCTTTACCCCCGGTGTGAAATTCAGCTCCGGTCGGTTGGGTCACATGTGGCCTTACGTCAACGGTGTAGCGATGGCTAACCCCAACAAAATTGCCTTCTGTTTAGGTTCCGATGGTTCCCAACAAGAAGGTAACGACGCTGAAGCTGCTCGGTTAGCAGTAGCTCAAAATCTGAACGTTAAACTAATTATTGACGATAACGATGTAACGATCGCTGGTCATCCTTCTAAATACTTGACCGGCACTACAGTTGCTAAAACCTTGGTAGGTCACGGCTTGCAAATCCTAGAAGGGAACGGCGAAGATGTTGATGATTTGTATGCCCGGATCTGTAAGGCTGTTTCCATGGCTGGTCCGATCGCCATCATCAACCATCGTCCGATGTGCCCTGGCATCGTCGGTTTAGAAGGCCAAACTCATGGTCACGATGTAATTTCGGTCAAACTAGCGATCGAGTATCTGGAATCCCGTAATCAACAAGCCGCTGCCGATCATCTCAAAGGCATTAAAGCACCCAAGAATGAATATACTTTCTTAGGTTCTAGCGATAAATGGGATGCTAACCGCAACGTCTTCGGTGATGCCGCCGTCGCTATCTTAGGTCGGATGAGTGCCACCGAGAGAGCCGAAAAAGTAAAGGTCATTGATAGTGACTTGGAAGGCTCCTGCGGCCTGAAGAAAATCCACGATGCCTATCCAGAAGTGTTTATTTCTTCCGGGATTATGGAGCGCGGTAACTTTTCAGCAGCAGCTGGGTTCGGGATGGAAGCCGGTAAGCAAGGTATTTTTGGTACCTTCAGCGCCTTCTTAGAAATGTGTATTTCTGAGATCACCATGGCGCGGTTGAACAACTCCAACGTCCTCAGTCACTTCTCCCACTCCGGGATTGATGACATGGCCGATAACACTTGCCACTTCGGCTTGAACAATATGTTCGCTGACAATGGCTTGAGCGATGGTTATGCTACTAATCTGTATTTCCCCGCTGATCCTAATCAAATGAAGGCTTGCTTGGAAACTATTTTCCACAATCCGGGCTTGCGGTTTGTATTCTCCACCCGCTCTAAAGTACCAGCAATTCTAGACACTAACGGTAAAGACTTCTTTGGTGGTGACTACAAATTTGTTTCTGGCAAAGATGAAGTGATCCGTGAAGGTACGCAAG
>JAGVCD010000215.1 GCA_020059425.1 Chamaesiphon sp.
AGCGGCGAGGTGGTTTACGGAGATGGTCAAGAATTAATTTATTTGCAAACAGCCCACCACCATTCGATCGATTGTTTGGGTTACTCCGCTGATGGTCAGTGGTTAGCCGCTGGTGGTCAGGCTGGAAAGTTATATATCTGGGCTGGACAGCAATTGGTTACGACTTTAGACTACCCCCGCACCTGGATCGATAAGTTAGCTTGGCATCCCACCGCACCGATTCTAGCTTTTAGTACTGGCAAGCAAGTACAACTATGGGACGTGGTTAGTCGAAAAATTGTTAATACTTTAAACTTTAACCGATCGACCGTAGCTGACTTGGCTTGGCAACCCCAGGGTGATTATTTAGCCGTAGCTGGCTACCAAGGCGTAGAAGTATGGCCATGGGGACAGGGCGATGAGTCGGAGTTATTGGCTGTAGATACCGGCGTACACCTGGTAGCTTGGTCCCAAGATGGGGAATATCTGGCCGGGGCGACACTCGATCGACAGTTAGTAGTCGCGCGGGTGACAGAGTTGGAAATGCCCTGGGTGATGCGCGGTTTCCCGGCCAAAATTCAGCAATTAGTGTGGTCGGCAGCCGATCTAGCTGTCATTAGTGGTGAGCAATTAGTATGGTGGCAATATCAAGATGAAGATTGGCAAGCTTTACCCCCCGACAATGACAACGTCACCTTACTCGCGCTGCATACTCATCAGCCCTTGGCTATTTCGGCTAGTGCCACCAACATCCTAAATCTAACTAATTTGGATTCTATGCACTATGAACAACTGCCTTGGCAAAACTGCACAGCTTTAGCTTGGCAATTGTCCGATCGGTATTTAGTGAGTGGCAGCGACCAAGGGCACCTCATGATTTGCCAATGTTAGACTGTTGCTATGTCCACAATTTCCGTGGAGCTAAGAGTGTGAGGTCTCAATTATGTTAAAAAAATCTATTTCATTAGTACTTGTTACGCTATCTGTAGGCTTTTTGACTAGCTGTGGTAGCAAAGTTGAAGATAAACCTGTCAAAGGTGGTGCCATTACTAAAGCCGCTGTCGGTGCCATACCGGTCGATGCGATCATTAATACTGATTTGCAACAGGAAATTTCTACCGCCAAAAGCAAGAATAAAGAGAAATTTACAGCTAAAGTCAAAAATGGTTCTGTCGGCAAATATCCAGCCTTTAAAGATGCAGTTATAGAAGGACATCTAGAAGATGTGACAAAGGCCGCCAAAGGCAAAAAAGCTAAGTTGAATCTCTTCTTTGATGCTGTCAAACTCAAAAATGGTGAACTTCTACCGATCGAAGCCAGCTTAGTGAACACCCAAGTTGAAAGCAAAACTAAAGGCCAGTTCTTGAAAAATGCCGGAATTATTTTAGGTGGCACTGTAGCGGGCAGTTTTATTGGCGACAAAACCAAATTCAAACACGGTAAAATGGCTGGGGCCGCTGCGGCAACCGCCTTTGTCTTATCTAGTCCTGGTGGTGAAGTTGTGTTAAAGAAAGGCACCGATCTACAGCTGAAACTCAAGTCTAATCTAGATCCTAACTAGTTTAAAATCACGAATGTAGATGAGTAGTTTGCTTGTCTACATTCGCGCTCAAAACAATTACTCAGAGGCACTAGACCACTAGCACAGAGTTGGATTAATTCGTTAAGCTCACCTAGGAATCGCCTTAAATCTTTATATGCATCGCACCGCCACAATTCCTGGGGGACTCACCGCCGCCACCGACAGCCTGGTTCTCATTGAACAAACCCCCGCTCCGATCGTCATTATTACCTCGGCCGATACCGATATCCAAGCCTTCGCCCAAGTTTGGGCACAACTACCGCCCGGCTTTCCCGAATTGCGGGCGCTGAACATCCTGGTCTTACAGCAACAAATGACGATCGATCTCTACGCTGAAGAAGTCTTATCTCACGCCCAGGTGATTGTTATTCGGCTCTTAGGGGGCATTGGTTATTGGTCTTATGGCTTAGAAGTCGTCCAAGAATTAGTCGAAAGAACTGGTGCCGCCTTAATTTTAATGCCTGGTGACGATCAACCCGATTTATCGCTACTCAGTCGATCGACCTTACCTCTCCAAGATGTTAATCAAGTCTGGCGCTATTTTATTGAAGGTGGTACCGAAAACCTCAAGCAATCACTATACTTTTTGGCGAGCCGCTGTCTCAAACTAGACTATGAATATCAATTACCCCAACCAGTACCCAAAGTTGGGATTTATCCTTTTCCAGTCAGCGATCGGTCTAAACCACAAGTCGGTATTTTATTTTACCGGGCACATTACTTAGTTGGCAATACAGTAGCGATCGATGCTCTGTGCCAATCTTTGATTGATTTCCACCTCACTCCCGTCCCCATTTTTGTTTCTTCCCTGCGCGACCCCGCAGTCCAAGCCGAACTCCTGAGCTACTGTCAGCCGGGGGTGAAAATACTATTGAATACCACTAGCTTTTCGCTGATTACCCCAGCACCACTATACCCGGCCATGCCCACCGAACTGGATACCAATGCGCTCTGGGCAAATTTAGACGTGCCCATTTTGCAAGTGATCTTAAGTGGTGGTGGTTTGGAGGAATGGCAGTCTCAACTAAACGGCTTATCACCGCGTGACACGGCCATGAATGTTGCCTTGCCAGAAGTGGATGGCCGCATTATTAGTCGGGCTGTTTCTTTCAAAGCAGTATTTTCCAAACATCCTATCTTGCAAACCGAAGTTTTGGGCTATCAACCCTTGGCCGATCGCATCCAGTTTGTGGCCGAATTAGCGTCCAATTGGGTGAAACTGGGTCAAGTTCAGGTAGCCGATCGCAAGGTAGCTCTGATTTTAGCTAACTATCCCAACCGTGATGGGCGGCTGGCTAATGGCGTAGGACTAGATACCCCGGCCAGTTGTGTGGAGATCCTTAAAGAACTACAAGCCCAAGGATACACCACCACAGACCTCCCTCAGACTGGGGAAGAATTAATCCAGTGGTTGACCAAAGGTATCACCAACGATCCAGAAGGTCGATCGATCAGGCCAGTCCAACAAAGCTTAGATTTATCAGACTATCAAGAATTTTTTGCTAGTCAACCTACCCCCGTCCAATCAGCCATTAATCGGCGCTGGTCACCGCCCAGTAATGATTTCCCGGTAGCTGGTATCCAACTAGGCAATATTTTCGTCGGCATTCAACCAGCCCGGGGCTATGATCTTGATCCCAGCTTGAATTATCATGCCCCCGATTTAGAGCCCACCCATGACTATTTAGCTTTCTATCAATGGGTGCGATCGATCTTCGCTGCCCAGGCGATCGTCCATGTTGGCAAACACGGCAACTTGGAATGGCTCCCAGGAAAAAGCTTGGCACTATCGAACTGTTGTTACCCAGAAGTAGCCTTGGGGGCGATGCCCCACTTTTATCCTTTTATCGTTAATGATCCCGGTGAGGGTGCCCAGGCCAAACGCCGCGCCCAAGCAGTAATTCTCGATCATCTCACCCCACCGATGACGCGAGCAGAATTGTATGGGGATTTGCAAGCCTTGGAAAACTTGGTGGATGAGTACTACGAAGCGATGAG
>JAGVCD010000148.1 GCA_020059425.1 Chamaesiphon sp.
AAAAAAGGTTTGGCCTATGCCGTGGCGGGGGATGTCTATTTTCGGGTGCGTAAGTTTGCTGGGTACGGCAAACTTTCTGGTCGCAAGTTAGATGACATGCAGGCTGGCGCGGGTGGCCGGGTAGCTGTAGCCACAGAGGAAAACACCATCAAAGAAGACCCGAGTGATTTTGCCCTGTGGAAAAGTGCCAAGCCGGGCGAACCGGCCTGGGATTCCCCCTGGGGTAAAGGTAGGCCGGGTTGGCATATTGAATGTTCAGCGATGATTCGATCGACTCTCGGGCAAACGATCGATATCCATTGTGGCGGCAATGATTTGATTTTTCCGCACCACGAAAATGAAATTGCCCAGTCCGAAGGTGCCAATCAGCATCCCCTGTCCAGATACTGGATGCACAACGGCATGGTGAATGTCGATGGGGAAAAAATGTCCAAATCCTTGGGCAACTTCACCACCATTCGGGACTTATTAGATCGGCCCGTAGACCCAATGGTGATTCGGTTGTTTATTTTAACAGCTCAATATCGCAAGCCGATGGATTTTACCGCCGATGCCTTAGCCAGCAATGAACGCAGCTGGCAAACAATTAAGGAAGGCTTGCTATTTGGTCAACGCTTTGCTGGTAAATTAGGCTGGGATTTGCAGAAATCACCCACCTTCGTACCCGTACCCATCAACACCAATACTAAAAAAGTCACAGCGCAGCCCACCTCAGCCAAAATGCCGTTACCGGCTGAAATTAGCCCCGTGGTAGAACCTTTTCAAGCGTTACCAAATGCTGTGCGGCAATTCACTCAAGAATATCGAGGCTTAGTAGTACTGACAATCGCCCTGTTCTTTACCCAATTTCCAGTGCGATTCTTTTCGCGGTTTTTAGGTATTTTCAATACCCTACCAATCTTGCCAAATTTACTAGAATTTGTAGGCGTTGCCGTGGTGGCACGCACCATTTTGTTCAAAAGACCCCGCGAAAATTTCTTTGCTAAAGTGCGACAAGCCCTGAATTATTTATTTAAAGATCGATCTCCTGTCAAAAAAGTGCAAGAAGTAACAGCCGCTGCTGATATTGCTCATGCAGGTAAATCTAGTGAAGAAACACCTACGCCCACTGAACAGCCTGCCACCATCAACCCAGCCTTTCAACAATTTTGTGATGTGGTGGATGAAGATTTCAACTTTGCGGGCGGCTTGGCCGTGCTATTTGAACTGGCCAAAGACTTGGGCAAGGCCGGAAATGTGTTAACCCACGGTGGCCAAATTGCTGATTCAGCCATGCTGGAGCAGCAGTGGTACAGCTTGCAGCAGTTAGCTGACGTGTTAGGTTTAGAGGCTCAATTAGCTGATGAACCAGCTCCGGCTAATGATGGCCTAGATGATCTATCGATCGAACAACTAATTACTGAACGCAAAGCAGCTCGGGATAACAAGAATTTCAAAAAAGGCGATCAAATCCGTAATGATCTGAAAGCTCAAGGCATTGTTTTGGTTGATCGCAAAGGCGAACCGACCACTTGGTATCGTAGTTAAACGGATCAGCAAATCAAAAGCCCAACCTCTGTACAGAAGTTGGGCTTTTGTCTTTAAACGGAGAGGGAGAGATTCGAACTCTCGGAAGCTTTCACTTCATCCGATTTCAAGTCGGACGCGATCGACCACTCTGCCACCTCTCCAGCCGGTTTTTTATTGTATCACAGGATTAATTGTTCTTAAATAGTCCTCCGATCGCTGAATATCGCCCTCTCGATCGACCCAAACCAAACTAGCCTCAACCACCCGACCATCTTGCAAAGTGACGATCGAAAAATTATGCAAAATTGGTGGATAATTCACCACGCGCGGGCAACGTGCCGCATTCAGGTATAAAGTACTACCAATTTGACGAGCAGGCACCCGCAGTCGGTCAGTCCGATGGCGCAGCTGATGATGCATATGGCCAAAAGCTACCAACGGAATCGATTTACCTTGGGACTGTAGTTGACCGATCGCCGCTGCCAAATCCGGATCTCCAAAGTCGCCACCTAACGGTGCCCAATCTCTACCACAGAGATCTTCTGGTTGATCACCCAAGCCAGTCGGCCCATTGTGCCCAATAAAAATCAGCTGCTCTGCGTTGGCACTCTCAGCAGCAGCAACAATTTTGGCCGTAGATTCAGCAAAGCTACTAATCCCAAACCTACTTTGATAAAACTTTTGGTTACGCCACTGATCACCACCCCAGCTAAACGGACGACCACCCACCACGGCCAAATTAAACTGTGGAAAACTACGCTGGCCATAGCCCACATAGTTATCTCCCAATATCTCAATTTGGGCCTGTACCCAATCTTCTTGAGATCGATCGTAAGGACATTGGCTTCTTCCCCAGTCGGTAGCACTAAACCAAGCATCATGGTTACCCAAGATTACTGCTTTAGGTAATTTCAGTTCGGAAACAATTTGGGCGATCGATACGTCTTCATTGCCAAAATCACCAACAAATAGAACTAAATCTACAGCCAATTTTTGCAACAACTGATTGTCAATCAAACTCCATTGGCCATGAACATCCCCAATAATTGCAATTCGGCAGCTGCTAGACGAAATGCTTGCCATATCATTCATAAAACTTGCAGTTAAATACTGACCAAAAATATTTTCATTAGCGTCATTTTCTAGCCACACCAGTTACAATTCACCTAAATATCAATACGTCAAATTGCTGGCTAAATCCATTGCACATAACACATACTAACAATATTCTTAAACGGAATATAATTCTGAACAAGTCAGTCCTGCAATATCAGTAATTCTTATCCTTTCTACTAACTAATGTTGTCATGACAGCGTTATGTCCTAGATCTCGCAACAGAAAATTATCCTTGCAGCCACCGGCCAATTTCAAATTTTAGAGTTATGAATATTAGAGAGTGACAAGCGATACATTCATTTCGATATAGCGATCGAGTACCTCTAAATAGCAATATTAAATACCGATAAAATGATTAATATGTTGATTTAATCTATGAATTGACAATATAATTGCCACGGAAAGTTTACTTGTATTCAGACCTTGCACTAGTATAAAAAAATCTTATGCAGTGCTTTAGCTACATAAAGCAATCACTATGCCACATAGTTTAGACTTAATTCTATGCAGTTAAAGTAAACCAGTTTTGTTTAATAGGGAGTATTGAAGTATGAAACGATTTTTATTGACAATGAGCCTTTCTTGCTTTTTACCAGCAATTGTAGGAATGCCCAGTCAAGCCAATAACCTAGATAGCTTAGACA